>JAYVCN010000022.1:0-3278 GCA_043749875.1 Candidatus Eiseniibacteriota bacterium
ATTCTTCGCAGCCCACGGTTGGCGCGAGCGTGCGTACCTGTCGACCATGCTCGAGGCGGAACGGCTCAAGCGCACCGCGCCCATGGCCTGGTTCTGGAAGCTCATGATGCCGTTCATGCCTGCCGCTCGCCGCGAGGCGTTCAAGCGCTTCAGCGGCTATGTCGTGCTGGAGCGCAACGCCGGCTGAGGCGGCTACAGCAGGTCAGTGCGGCCGTCGCGCCTTCGCAGCCGTCCCGGGATTCCACGGCGCGCGCTCGTAGCGCTTCGCGACGCCGGCGCGGATTGAATCCAGCATCGCGGCTGCATGCCAGTTCCCAAGGTGCAGCGTCTTGTGCGTGCGGTACGTGACGTCCGGATCCCGATGCAGCACGGCTTGATATTCGACCGGCGCAGATGTTATCGGCGCCAGATTCGCGGCGTGCGGCAGCGGCCAGCTGGCGGAATCGGGATAGAAGTTGACCGACCACGTGCTGCGACCCTTGCCCGGGACGTCAGCATCCATGTGCACGTGCGGCGGGCCCTCGTACATCCCCGGCAGCGTTGAACGAATGATGAAACCGCCTCGCGGGCCCGAGCGGAACACGCCGGCTTTGTGATCGAGGTCCGGGTACCTTGGGTCGAAGTACTCGCCGCGCCCGTCCGCGTGATAGGCGTAGACCTTGAGTCCCACCATTGGCGAGGCACCGTCCGGAGCGACCAGTCGCCCGGTGAGCTCGAACCATTCACCCTTCGCGCCAGGGTCCAGGTCCACGATGGAGTCCGCCGCGGGGCGGTTCCATGGCGCCACGTAGCCGCGAGTTCCCGGAGCTGGAGCCGGGGGGACTGAGTGGGCCGCAGTGACGAAGAGCAGCGCGAACAGCGTGATGGGTGCGGTGAGTTCGCGCATGCAGGGAGGCTACTGCGTGGGGGACAGGGCTTGGAACGGGAAAGCGTCCGGTCGCGGGGAAATCGTCCGCGAGTCCGCGGTGGTTCGGGCGAGATGTCGCGTGGGCACACGCCGACTCCTGTCAGGGCTCTGCGAAATTACTCGCGTCGAGCCTTGGTCCCAAGTTTGCCATTGACGCACTCGCAGGCTCCGCCTGCCGTGACCTGCGGCTCGTTCGGGAGGTGCGCGCCAGCGCAAGCCGCTTGGGTGCTGGAGCGAATTCGCCGCTGAGTTGCGAAACTTTCTGATCGAGGCTCGCGTTTCGCGCCCTCCGCGCCTGCACGGCCGCCGCTAACACGCGTGCTATGACTTGATCTGCCCCCGCGATGTGTACCCGCCATCGTGGAGACCCGACATGAAGTCCTACTCGCGTTCGCAGTATGCCGATGACAGCCTCCTCTCCATCGTCTCCACCCGCGTCGCGCTGGATCGCGACACCACCGCAGAGCTCCTCGCCGATCTGGGGGAGATCGATGCCCGCAAGCTGTACGTGCCGCTGGGCTATGAGTCGATGTCCCTATACTGCCAGCGGGAGCTGCTCATGTCCGAGGACACGGCACTGCGGCGGATCGCCGTCGCACGTACGGCGCGAGAGTTCACCTCCATCTATCCCGCCGTCGCGGACGGCCGGCTGCACCTGACCGCCGTGCTGCTCCTCACGCCGTACCTCTCGCAGTCCGTGACGCCGGAGGCTGCGGATGAACTCCTGGCCGTGGCCGCGCACAGGAGCAAGGCGGAGCTCCGGCTGCTGCTTGCCGAGCGATTCCCGAAGCCGGACGTGCCGACTCTGCTTCAGGCGATCGCCGGTCCTGCTGCCAACCCGGTAATGACAGTGCCACCGACAAACGACCCCGTCATTCAACTCGCTCCAGAGCGAGTAGGTGCCCCCGACACGCCGAACTCGGCCGTGGAGATGGGACCACTTTCGTCCCGTGCCAGGCTCGATCCGCTCTCACCGGGTCGGTTCGCACTTCACGTCACGATCGATGAGGAGACGCACGAGGCGCTGGGCTACGCGCAGTCACTGCTCGGACACTCGCTGCCCTCCGGGGACCTCGCGACGTTGCTCAAGCGCGCCGCGCAGGCGCTCGTGCAAGTGCTCGAGAAACGGAAGTTCGGGAAGTGCGCCCGGCCGAGGCTGCAGAAGGGTGTCGCGAAGGGCCGGCACATCCCGGTGGCGGTCAAGCGCGCGGTCTGGGACCGCGACGGCGGCCGGTGCACGTTCGTTGGCGACAAGGGCAAGCGCTGCGAGGCGCATGGTGCGGTTGAGTTCGATCACATCGAGGCCGTCGCGCGTGGTGGGGAGTCGACCGTCGGCAACCTGCGCCTCCGATGCCGTGCTCACAATCAATACGAGGCCGAGTGCGCGTTCGGCTCCGAGTTCATGGCTGGAAAGCGCGAGCAGGCGCGGGAGGTGGCGGCGCAGGCGCAGGCGATCGCAGTGGCGGAAGCGAAGGCGATCGCGGAAACGAAGGCGCAAGCGGCCGCGAAGGCGCATGCAATCGCCGAAGCGAAGGCCCAAGCCGCCGCTGAAGCAGCGAGCCAGGAGGAGGTCATCCCATGGCTCCGCGCGCTCGGTTGCAATACCCAGACGGCCAAGCGCGCGACCGAACGATGCGTGGGCATGGTCGGCGCTCCGCTCGAGCAGCGCGTGTTCGTCGCGTGCCAGGGACTCGGGCCGAGGAGCGCGCGGCGGGCCTTGCCGGTGGGGAGCGCGCCCTCATGACGGCGACGGTTGTCAGCCGAGCCTGTCGGACGGACCGCATGGAATCGGAAGTGCCAACGAATTGTCCGGTGCCAATGCCGTCGTGACCGCTTGCAGGGTCCCCGCTCGTGCCGGACAATCTGCGTCGAGCCGCACACGACAACTCGCGTCGTACCCACCCGATGCCGGGCAGTCGACAGACAGGGAGCACCATGACGCAGACGCACCCCTACCCCGCACTCCGCCTGGCACTCGCCGCGATCCTGCTGCTCGCGGTGGGCGGATCGCGCACGACGCTCGCGGCGGGCGCGTCGCCGCCGTCGCGGATCGTCGTCGTCGGGTCGGCCGACTTGAAGGGCAAGACGAGTCCGTGCGGCTGCCACATCCCGCGTGGCGGGTTCGCCCGCATGGCCGCGTTTCTCGACAGCACTCGCGCCGCCGGCGCGCCGGTCTTGTTCGTGGACGCCGGGGGGGCGTTTCCCGAGGTCGACGGGCGCACCGACCTCGCGGAGTTCATGCTCAAGTCGCTCGTGGACCTGCACGTCGACGCCGTGGGTGTGGCCCCGCGCGACCTGCGACACGGGCTCGCCTTCCTGCGCGAAGAGGTGCGCCGTCACGCCGTTCCCATGACCTGCGCGAATCTGGTGG
>JAYVCN010000023.1:0-8474 GCA_043749875.1 Candidatus Eiseniibacteriota bacterium
GGCTCGCGAACGACGTCACGTCGAAGTCGTCGACCCTGCCCGCCGAGGTGATGACCTGCCCCGAGCGGTCGATCAGGTGCGCCGACAGCGCGTTCGTGCGCTGCAGCAGCTCGTCGAGTACGTCATCGATGAGCTTGAAGTCATGTTCAAACAGAGTCCACTGCGGCATGACGCTCCCCCGCGCTCCGTGCGGAATGCGACGACCGTGGTGAAGGAACCCTGTGGCACGTCCCTGTTCCCAGCCCGAAGTGGTACCACGCCGCAAGTCCCTACAACAAGTGAAGTTTCCCGGGCGGGGTACCTGAGCCCCTCAAAGAGGCGGGATTCGGAAGCTATTGCCGGGTCAGCAGCGGGCTCAATCGTGCTCGTCCTCGATCTCGCCCACGATCTCCTCGATGATGTCCTCCAGCGTCACGATGCCCATGAAACGCCCCTCGCTGCCGCGCACAACGGCCATCTGGCGGCGCTCGCGGCGGAATACGTTCAAGGCGCGCCCGAGTGTCTGGTCCGGGTCCACGAAGAGCGCCGGGTACATGGCGTCCTCGAGGATGACCAGGTTCATGAGGCTGAAGATGTGGAACAGGTCCTTCGTGTTGACGATGCCCACGATGTTGTCCGGCTCGCCGTCCCACACCGGCATGCGCGTATGAGCGCTCATGCGCGCGGTCTCGAGGATGTCGTCCGGCTTCGCGTGCCGCGACAGCGCCACCACCTTGTCGCGCGGCACCATGACGTCGCGCACCTTCTTGTCCGACAGCTCGAATACCGCCCGCGCGTACTTCGCCTCATCGGGCTGGATGACGCCGGCCTCCTGCCCTTCCTTGATCAGCATATCGATCTCGTCGGGCGAGTGGACCTGCGACTCCTTGGGCGGCTCCGGCACGCGGAACAGCTTCACCGCCAGGCTCGCGGAGCTGCGCATGAACACCACCAGCGGCCGCGTGACCGCGCGAAACGCCAGCAATGGCGCCGAAAAAAGCAGCACCACATGCTCCGCGTGGCGCAGCGCGATGGCGCGCGGCAGCAGCTCGCCCAGCACCATGTGCAGGTAGGTGATGCACAGGAACGCCACCGCGATGGCGGTGCCGTGCGCAAATGCGACGTTCCAGGGAATGGGAAGCCCGTCGAAGAACGGCATCAGCGCGTGGCCGATCGTGGGCTCGCCCACCCAGCCCAGGGCAAGGCTCGCGAACGTGATGCCGAGCTGCGTGGCGGCCAACGAGTCGTTCAAGTTCTCGACCAACCCCGCGGCCAGCTTGGCCCCGGGCCGGTTCTCCGCCACCAGCTGCTCGATGCGCGTCCAGCGAACGGACACGAGCGCGAACTCGATGGCCACGAAGAACGCGTTCATGATCACCAGCAGCGGGACGGCGAACGCGACGATCGTGTCGAACAGGTGGTGGGCCACGCTCACTCCACGTCGCGGCGGCCCTCGAGTGCCCGCGCCAGCGTGACCTGGTCGGAGTACTCGAGGTCGGAACCCATGGGCACGCCGCGCGCGATGCGCGTGACGCGCACGCCCAGCGTGGACAGCAGCCGCGATAAGTAGAGCGCCGTGGCCTCGCCATTGACGTTGGGGTTGGTGGCGAGGATGACCTCTTTCACTTCGCCACCGCGCAGGCGCGCCAGCAGCTCGCGGATGCGCAGCTGCTCCGGGCTCGTGCCCTCGAGCGGCGACAGCGCGCCGCCCAGCACGTGGTAGCGGCCCGCGAACTGCCCGGTGCGCTCGAACGCCAGCACGTCCACGGGCTGCTCGACCACACAGAGCAACTTGGGGTCCCGGCGCGGGTCGGCGCACAGCGCGCACGGATCCGTCTCGGAGAAGTTGCCGCACGTGGTGCAGAAGCCCACGCGCTCGCGCACGTCGCGGATCGCCTCCGCGAGTTTGAGCGCATCCTCCTTGGGCACTCGCAGGAGGTGCAAAGCCAAACGCTGCGCGCTCTTGGTGCCGATGCTGGGGAGCTTCTCCAGCTCCGCGATCAGCAGCTCCAGGTATTTCGAGCTATACACGGGGGAGCGCGCTCAGAACGGCAGGTTGAAGCCGCCGGTGACCTTGGAATAGGCCTCGGCCATCTTCTCCTGCGACGTGCGCTGCGCCTCGCCGATCGCCGTGATCACCAGGTCCTCGAGCAGCGTGATGTCCTTGTCGTCGAGCACCTTGGGCGAGAGCTTGAGTTCCTTGAGCATCTGCTTGCCATCCACGACGGCCTTCACCATGCCGCCGCCGGCGGTGGCCTCGTAACGCTCTTCGGCCAGCTTCTCCTGGAGCTCGCCCATTTGCTTCTGCATCTTCTGCGCCTGCTTCATCATGTCGCCGAAGCTCTTCATGTGCTGCGCTCTCCTCCGTGGCCGGCGCGGGCATCGCTGTTCGGGCGTTCAATCACCTCGCCGTCGAACACCTCCATGGCTCGGTCGATGATGGGCTTGAGACTATCCGCTTTCGCGGCGCGTTGCTCGGGCGTGTTGGGTGCTGCACCCGGCCCGCAGCGAAGGCCCAGCGTGCGGCCGAAACTGCGGGTCAGCTCCTCCACAACCATGGCGCGCGCCTCGGGTGCGTCGACGACCGAGCGGTGGAGATCGTCCATGGCCAGCACCAGCGTGCCGCCAGCCACGCCGACGAGCCGGGTCTCCTCGAGGAACGCGCCCAGCATGCGCTTGCGCCCGCTCACGGCGGCGATGGTGGCCTGCCATGAGGCGGTGATGGCGTCGTCGAGTTCGGGCTCAGTTGCGATGGCCGTGGTCGTGGCGGTGACCACCGTCGCGGCGCGGGCGGCGCGCGGCGGCGGGGCGGACGGCGCGGGTGGAATCGGCGAGTCAGGCACCTCGGGGCGAGTCGGCTGTGGAGGCATCTCCGGTCGAATCGGCTGTGGCGGCACCTCAGGTCGAATCGGCTGCGGAGGCACCTCGGGCCGAATCGGCTGTGGCGGCACCTCGAGTGGCGTCGGCATGTCAGGCCGCTCCAGCCGTGTCGGCGCGGCTGGAGCGGCAACGCGCATCGCCGGCGCCACGAACCCGTGCGTGCGCGAAACGCTCGGCGCGGGGCCGCGCGCGGGCGCCGCGCCCGCCACCGCCGACACCGAACTGCCGCTGCTGCCGCCCGCCAACTTTCGTTCAAGCTCCTCCAAACGTCCGATCAACGCCGCCACCGACTCGGCCGGCTCGATCGTGGCCATCTGGAGAACGGCAGCCTCGAGGTGGACGAGCGGCTGCGGCGAATCGCGCATCGGCCACTGGCACTCTGCGGCCAGGCGCATGAGGCGCAGGAGATCCGTGTCCGCCCAGCCCTCGCCTTGAACTTTGAGCCGCGTCAGGTCCTCGTTGCTCGCGGCCACCAGGTCGTGACCGCGCTCGGGGTCGACCTTCAACACGAGCACGTTCCGGAAGTGCTCGGCCAGGCCCTCGGCCAGCTCGCGCGCGTCGATGCCCTTCTCGAACGCAGCGTGCAGTTCGTGCAGCGTGGTCTGCGGGTCGCGCGCCAGCACCGCGCCGGCGATGCGGAAGTACGCCTCGTGGTCGGGGATGCCCAGCACGCGACGCACGAGCGCCTCGTCCACGCCGGCCTCGCCCGCAGAGACCACCTGGTCGAGCGCCGAGACCGCGTCGCGCATGGAGCCCTCGCCCTTGTGGGCGATGAGCAGTGCAGCGCCGTCCGTGAGCTGGAACTTGACGCCCTCGGCGGTGTCGGCAGCTTCGCGCTTCTGGATCTCGAGCAGCCGGTCGGCCACGCGGCGGATGGGCACGCGCGCGAAGTCGAAGCGCTGCGTGCGCGAGCGGATCGTGTCGGGCAGCTTCTGCGGGTCGGTGGTGGCGAAGATGAACACCAGGTGCGCCGGCGGCTCCTCGAGCGTTTTCAGGAGTGCCGCGAACGCATCTCCCGAGAGCTGGTGCACCTCGTCGATGATGACAATTCGATGGCGCCCGCCGGTAGGCGTGAAACGGACGCTCTCGCGCAGCTGCTGGACGTCGGCGATGCCGCGATTGCTGGCGCCGTCGATCTCGAGCACGTCGAGCGAGACGCCGGCGGTGATCTCGGTGCAACTGACGCAAACACCACATGGCTCACCGCTCGGCTTGCCCTTGCCGCCCGCCGTCGCGCGCTTCTCACACTTGAGCGCCTTCGCCAGGATGCGCGCGCTGGTCGTCTTGCCCACGCCGCGCGCGCCGGTGAACAGGAACGCGTGCGCCACGCGGCCGGATTCGAGCGCGGCGGTGAGCACGTGCGTGACGTGGTCCTGCCCCACCAGGTCGGCGAAGACCTGCGGCCGGTACTTGAGCGTGAGTGCGCGAGAGGACATGAGACCGACCGATCGGACCGTGCCGTGTGCGGCGCTACAGCGAGCGAGCGATGCCGCCAGAATAAAGGGCCAGGTGGTCCAGCGGCACATCTGGAGAATTGCTTACCGCTGCTACCTTCCGGTCCTGACGGAGTTCACAAGTCCGGATTGCGCTGGGCCTGGCCCAAACCCAAGGGAATGGTGGAGATGATCGGGATCGAACCGACGACCTCCTCGTTGCGAACGAGGCGCTCTCCCAACTGAGCTACATCCCCACCCAATGAGGTTCGCGCCCGCGGTGCCCGGCGCAAGACGATGCACGGGACCGGCGTCAGGCAACGAGCGCGGCGGATATTAACAGGCCGCGCGGGTCGGTCAAGCGGTGCAGGCTACGCCGTCGCGCAGGCCTCGCAGCGCCCGAACAGGTAGAGCTCGTGGCTTTCGAGTGCGAAGCCCTTGGGCGTGATCTCCTTGAACTCGTTGCTGCAGCCAACCAGGTCGTACACCTTGTTGCAGGCGTTGCAGCGGAAATGGTGGTGGTGTCGCATGCCCGCACGCTCGTAGCGCGGAGCCTCACCCGGCAACTCGACCTGCGAGATATTGCCGTCATCGATCAGCCGCTTGATGGTGCGGTACACCGTGGCCATGCCGAGCCCGGGTGCGAGGGAGCGCGCCGCGCTGAAGATCTCGGGCGGACTCAGCGGTCGTCCAGAATCCTCGAGAACCTGATGGATGGCCTTACGCTGCGACGTCGTGCGTTCCATTTGGTCTTCTCCGGTGAGCTTGGAAGTTATCACTGTCGGCGCGACCTGTCGCGGATTCTAAGGGAGCATGCGCCGTGAGGCCACTCACTCCTTAACCGTAGCTATCGGTCGGGCCGGCCCGAACCGGCCGTCGCTGCACCCTCAGCGCGGTCCCGGCCGCCGCGCGACGCTCAAGAAAGCTGGCGGAGAGAGAGGGATTCGAACCCTCGAGCCGGTATTAGCGGCTACACGATTTCCAATCGTGCTCCTTCAACCACTCGGACACCTCTCCGCGAAAAGCTGGCGGAGCCTAGCGAGTCGCGGCCCGCGCATCAAGCGGGCGCGCGCGGTTGACGCGGGCGGGACGTGGGGCGGGTGCCGGCTGGAGCGCGGGCGCTACTCCAGCACCACCGCGCGGATCGACCCTTCGCGCCCCGCATGCCGGAGGCGGACCCAGTAGAGGCCCGGCGCGATGCGCGTGGCGCTACCCAGCTCGACCGTCTGCTGACCCGCCTGGCCCGAGAGCGTGCGCTGGTCCACTCGACGGCCGGTCACGTCGAGCAACTCGATCGTGGCGGGTGCCGCGCTCGGCAGCGTGAAGCGCACCGTCATGCGACCGCCTGGCGCCGGATTGGGCGCAACACCCTCGATGGCGAAGCGCGTGTCCTCGGCCAGCACGTACGTCTCTGCGAAGAACGACTCGCCGCCCGCTTCCTGGATGCCGAGGCGATAGCCGTATGTCTCGCCGCGCGCGACGTCTGCGTCGCTGTAGCGCATGAAGCTCTGGCCGTCGGCAAACAGCGCGGCGAGCATGCTCCAGTCGGTGCTCAGCGTGCGGCGGTAGAGCGTGGCGGCCATGCCGGGTTCGTTGACGTACCAGGTGAGATTGATGTGGTCGGCCGCGGCCTCGGCGCTGACGAGCGACGCGAGCGTGGCGACCGGGCCCTCGGGCGAGACCAACACGAAGTGGCTCAAGTTCCCGTGGATGTCGGCTGCCGCGAGCTTGTAGAAGGAGGTCGTGGGCGAGTTGTCCACGAAAGCCGTGTCACGGGGCGAACCGATCCGATTGGCGGAGGTGGGCGTGAAGTCGCCGCTAGTACCGCGGTAGATGCGGTAGCCCGCCAGGTCCGGCGCGTGGCTCGGGCCCCAGTGGAAGCTGTTCGAGCCTCCGCCGAAGTGCGCCACGAACGGCCCCGGCGTGGGCGGCGACAAATTGTCGACCGAGTAACCGCTGTCGGGGGCAGAACTCCACCAGCGCGTGGCGGCGGCATTGCGCGCCTGCACCATGAACGACGTGAACGGATTGCCGTGCTCGGTCGAGTCGTTGGTGGTGACCGCGGTGTAGCTGTAGCCCGCGAACCGACTGGCCGGGAGCGAGACGACGAACTCCCAGAAGTAGTCGCGGGCTGCGACAGTCGTGCGGAGGAAGGAGCGGCCCGCGGCGTCGCCGCCCGGGACCGCGGCCTGCGCAAGCGCGAACGCCGCCTGCGGGATCTCGCGCCAGACGAAGTACTGGGTGACCAGGTTCTGCGCGTCGCTGCCGGGAGTCTCGAGCGAACTGGCGTTCCAGCGGAGCTTCAACTTGCCGCCCTGATCGAGCGGGACGTCGCTGACGGAGACGATGTGGGGCGAGAGCGTGTTGTCGATGTCGAACGTGGCGATGATGGCTTTGTCGGCGGCCATGACGACGTCGAGTGGGTTGTTGCTGCCCGAGGCATCACCCGACCAGGCTGCGAACACGCTGCCGAATGCAGGCGTCGCCGTGAGTCGAACCGTGGAACCCTCGAGGGGATCCTGTGTGTTCGGGTTGCTCGTCACGACGCCGGAGCCAGGTCCGGCCAGTGTGATGGTCAGATGATGCGTGATCACGACGAACGTGGCGACGACCGCCTTGCTTCGGTTCATGGTGACCGAGATCGGATTCTGGCTCCCGCTCGCATCGCCTGACCATGAGACAAAGCTCGAGTGCGCCGAGGGGTGTGCGGTGAGCTGCACGACCTCCCCCAGCGTGTAGTCGGGAGCATCCGGCACGCGCTCCACGGACCCGGAGCCCACGGTGAGTACGGTGAGCGTCGGCCGGCTGGTGACGCAGGTGTTGAGTGCCGAGGCGATGTCGTTTTCGACGACGCACGCAATCACCACGTCCTGCGAACCGTCGTGGTTCAGGTCGGCCACTGCGACGCCATATCCGACGCGCGGAGGCCCGAACGAGTACTTGCCCGAGAATCCGTCAGCTCCGGCCGCGAAGTTGCCCGTGTTGGGAAGGAAGGTGAACGTACTCGCACTGCTTGCCGCTGCCGCGACGAGGTCAGGTAGCCCGTCGTGGTTGAAGTCGCCGACCCCGATGCCGATGGGAGTTCCTGGTACCGAGTGACTGACCGGTGCCCTGTACGCGAGCGCGCCGAGGCCGAGCGCGATGGTGACCGTACCGCTGCTGTAGTCCGCCGAGGCAAGGTCGGGGATGCCGTCGACGTTGAAGTCAGCGACCACGACGTCGTACGTGGACCCGCCCGCAGGGACGACGATCGTGGGTCCGAAGTCTCCGCTGGGAACGCCGCCGGTCTTGAGCCCCTGGTGCACCACCATGCGCGGAGCCTCGGTGGCACCGACGATGTCCAGTGCACCGTCACCGTCTAGGTCGGCGAGCACGGTGCCCTTGATGGCGCCATTCGTAGTGATATCCCGAAGATGGATGAACCCGCCATCCCCCACGCCATTGGTTCCGGTCCCCTTGAACACGACGAACACACCGCTGGTCGAGCCGGCGACCAAGTCGAGGATTCCGTCGCCCGTGACGTCTCCTGCGGCGACGTCCCAGATGCCCGGGGCCGATAGCGTGGCGTACGGAGTGAAATCTCCGTTGCCGACTCCGTTGCTGCCCAGTCCCCGGAACAAGTAGAGGCCGCCGCCCAGCGCGGCCACCGCAATGTCGAGGATGCCGTCTCCGTTGAAGTCCGCGATGGAGGTGCCCGTGGGTTCTGCGCCCGCGGAGAAAGTGTGGACCGGCGTGTACGTCACGCTCGAGGATCCTGACAGGGCCCCGGTCGCGATCACCAGTGTGCTGCCGGTGGAGACGACGAGGTCGGGAACTCCGTCGTTGTTCAAGTCGGCCACCTCGACGTGCCGCTGCAGGGTGCCCATGATCGAGATCTGAGGGGCCGCGAACAGGGAGGCGGGCGGACAAGCGCCGGGGGGCTGCGCAGCACTTGGTGCGGTCGAGAGGGCGCACGCGAATGTAACGACGACGATGCGTGCGACGAGCGAGCGGATCGCGGGCATGGCGGCCTCCCTGGGAGGGATCAGGGTCCGGGCTCGACGGGCGCCGAACTGGGCGAGTGTAGGGTCTCCTGGCACGCGCCGAAAGCCCGAACGTGCTTGAACTGGTCCGCGGAGTAAGAAAACCGCGACGACTACTTCGATCGCTTCCCGCCGTCCGTAGGCGCGAAGCCGAGCGTCA
>JAYVCN010000024.1:0-2577 GCA_043749875.1 Candidatus Eiseniibacteriota bacterium
GGCTCGCCGTCGCGGGCTTCGGCCTCGTGGTGTTGGGGCTCCTGCGGCTCCAGGTGCTGGACCACGACGAACTGTCGCGGCTGTCCGAGCAGAATCGCATCCGGCTCGACGTCATCCGCGCACCACGCGGTGCGATCCGCGACCGCTTCGGCCGAATCCTCGCCGACAACCAGCCGAGCTTCGACATCGTGTTCCGACCCGCGCCCATCGAGCGCACGCTGCGCGTGCGCACGGTGGTGCACTCGGACTGGCTCGCGCGCGTCACCGGCGCGATCGACGGCGACACGCTCGAGGTGCTGCGCAAGGTGCAGGACGCGAACCGAACCGGGCAGACCGCGTTCCTGCGCCGCGCCGCGCCCTACGCGGTCATGGCGGCGGTGGAGGAGTCGCGCTCGGACCTCGCGGGCGTCGACGTGCAGGTGGCGCCGATCCGCCGCTACCCGCAGGGACCGCTCGCCGCGCAGCTCCTGGGCTACGCAGGCGAGGTCAACGATCGCGAGCTCGAGGCCCGCGCCGACAAGGGTTACAAGCTCGGCGACCTGATCGGCAAGACCGGGGTGGAGGCGCGCTACGAGGAGGCGCTCCGCGGCGAGGACGGGGCCGAGTTCGTGGTCGTGAACGCCATGGGCAAGCGCGTGACCACGCTCGAGGAGGCCCCGCCGCGGCTCCCGATCGCCGGCCGCGACGTCACGCTCACGATCGACCTCACCATCCAGCTGGCGCTGGAGGAAGCCATGGTCCACGTCGAACGCGGTGCGGCGGTGGTGCTCGACCCGCGCGACGGCAGCGTGCTCGCCATGGTCAGCAAACCTGTGTTCGATCCCAACGAGTTCTCGCGCGGCATCTCGTTCGCGCGCTGGAAGCAGTTGAACGAGAACGGCGCATTCCCGCTCCTGAACCGTGCCATCCAGAGCGCCTATCCGCCGGGCTCCACGTTCAAGATCGTGTGCATGCTCGCCGGGCTCAAGACGGGCGACGTCGAACCGGACTCGCACATGCCGACCTCGTGCAACGGCGGCTACGTCTTCGGCGGCCGCCGCTTCGCCTGCTGGGAGCACCACGGGCACGGGAGCCTCGACCTGGTCGACGCGCTCCAGCACTCCTGCGACGTCTACTTCTACCAGCTCGGCCTCCGCCTCGGGCTCGATCCCATCCAGGAGATGGCGCACGCCCTCGGCCTCGGCGAGCGCACCGGCGTCGACCTGCCCGCGGAATCACGCGGGCTGGTGCCGACCGACGCCTACTACAACCAGCACTTCCATACCGGGAAGTGGCCGAGGGGCGTGCTCCTGAATCTCGGCATCGGCCAGGGCGAGCTGCTCGCGACGCCGATCCAGCTCGCGACGATGACCGCCGTGGTCGCGAACAGCGGGCGCGCCGTGCGGCCGCACGTCGTGCAGTCCATCCAGGGGCAGGGGAGCTTCAAGCTCGAGAAGCCCGTCGAGCCGGGCGTCACGACCGACCGCGCGAACTGGGACACCGTGCATCTCGCGATGCACAAGGTGACGCTCCCGGGCGGCACCGCGAACCAGTCGCGCTCCGTGCCGGGAATGGACGTCGCGGGCAAGACCGGCACCGCGCAGAATCCGCACGGCAAGGACCACGCACTGTTCGTATGCTTCGCCCCGCTCGAGGCGCCGACGCTGGCGCTGGCGATCGTCAACGAGAACGTTGGCCACGGCAGCGACTTCGCGGCGCCGATCGCCGGAGCGCTGTTCAAGAAGCTGTTCTCCGCGGACTCCACGGGCGCGGCCGGGCGGCCGACCCGGGCGGTGGAAGTGCCCGCGGACACGACGGGGGCCGACTGATGCGATTCAAGTTCCCACCCCTCGACTGGCCGCTCGCGTTCGCGACGCTGGGCCTGATCGGTATCGGGCTCGCGACCGTCTACAGCGCCACGTCGGTGCCGGGCGCGCACGAAGGCCTGTGGGTCAAGCAGCTGGTGTGGTTCGGGGTGGCGCTCGGCTTCGCCTGGATCGTCGCCGCGTTGCACTACCGCCTCTACGATTCCGTGTCGTGGCCGCTCTACGCCGTGTCGCTGCTGGCGCTGGTCGCGGTGTTCGCCATCGGTGTCGAGCGGCTCGGGGCCAAGCGCTGGATCGAGTTCGGACCATTCCAGTTCCAGCCGTCGGAGGTCGCCAAGCTCGCGACCACGTTCGTGCTCGCGCGCTTCTTCGACCACGCGCGGCTCGACCTTCGCAAGGTGCGCTGGTGGCTGCCCCCGCTGTTCATCGCGCTGGTGCCGTTCGTGCTGGTGGCGAAGGAGCCTGACCTCGGCACCGCGTCGAGCTTCCCCGCCATGCTGCTCGCCATGTACTTCTGGGCCGGCATGCCGGCCGGGCAACTGCTGCTCGGGCTGTCGCCCATCCTGAACGTGGTGCTGTTCTTCCTCACCGGCAGCGTGTGGTGGTTCGTGGCCCTGTTCGCGGGCCTGCTGGCGTTTGCCCGCCCGCGGGTCGTGGTGCTGGTGGCGATGCTGGCGCTCAACGGCGCCGTGGCCGTGACGCTGCCCAAGATGTGGAACCACCTGCACGACTACCAGCGGCGCCGCATCGAGACGTTCTTGAACCCGGAGCA
>JAYVCN010000025.1:0-5788 GCA_043749875.1 Candidatus Eiseniibacteriota bacterium
TGTGTCCAGCTTCCGCGACCGGGTCAAGCTTCGCCCGCCGGCGACGAACGGCGGCCGATGGCAGCGGTCAACAGCCGCGACGCGCACTTCGACACGCCGGTCTTGCCAGCCTCGGCAGCCGCCTCTAGACTCGTGTGCGTTCCTTACCGTGCCTGTTCTCGAGCGCGCCCCACGCGCTTGTGCCCTTCTGGAGGTCCTGACATGCCGTTCATCATCGCCGAGCCGTGCATCGGGGTGAAGGACAAGTCCTGCGTCGAGGTGTGCCCCGTCAACTGCATCTACGAGGGCGAGGACCAGTTCTACATCCATCCGGACGAGTGCATCGACTGCCAGGCCTGCGAGGCCGCCTGCCCGGTGCAGGCCATCTTCCCGGACAACACCGTGCCGGAGAAGTGGGCGCCCTTCATCGAGAAGAACCGGAAGCACTTCGAGAACAAGTGAGCGGTCGCGGCAGGGCTTCGGATCCGGGCGGCGCACGGCGCCGCCCGCCTGCGTTGCAGCGACACCCGGGAGGATGCCCATGACGACCGTCGGCGCGCTGCCCACCCGCGAACAGGCCGTCTCGTTGCTGCACGAATGGGTGCAGAACGTGAATCTGCGCAAGCACTGCTACGCCGTCGAGGCCGCGATGCGTGCGTACGCCACGAAGTATGGCGAGGACGCCGAGCGCTGGGGGCTCACCGGGCTCATCCATGATTTCGACTGGGAGCGCCACCCTTCCGCCGAGCTTCACCCGATGAAGGGCGTCGAGGTGCTGCGCGCCGCCGGCTGGCCGGACGACATCTGCCGTGCTGTGCTCGGGCACGCCACGTACTCGGGCGTGCCGCGCGACACGCGCATGGCGCAGGCGCTGTTCGCATGCGACGAGCTGTCCGGGTTCCTGGTGGCGTGCGCGCTGGTGAATCCGGAGAAGAAGCTGGCGGCGGTCGAGGCGGGCTCGGTGCGGAAGAAGATGAAGAGCGCCGGGTTCGCTCGTAACGTCAACCGCGACGACATCGTGAACGGCGCGGCCGAGCTGGGCGTGGACCTCGACGAGCACATCGTGTTCGTTCGCGATGCGATGATCGGCATCGCAGGCGAGCTCGGGCTGTGATGCTCGCGTTCGGCTGGATCGTCACGGCTGGTTCGAGTCTCGTGGCCGCTGCCGGCGTGGCCGGCGCCGAGCTGCCCGAGCGCGTGCCGTTCGCCCAGTACATGGAGTCGTGGCACGACTGCTACCTACTCGCGGGCACCGCGGCCGTGACGCTGGCCGGGCTCCTGTTCATCGCGCTGTCGCTGCACCTCGAGCAACTGGTGGATGAATCGCACGAGCACCTGCTGGCGCTGAGCCGTGCCATGCTGACCTCGTTCATCGTGGTGCTCACTGCCTCGCTGACCCTGCTCGCACCCGCGGTCTCGCGTCGCATCACCGGCTTCACACTGGCGGTGGTGGGGGCGGCGGGCACGGTCCTGACACTGAAACTCTTGGCGGGGGTTCGGCATCACGACGAGGGCGGATTCAGCAGACACAACATGCGCCGGCGGAAGCTGATGCCGATGATCGGTTATGGCATCATGATCCTGTCTGGGATTGGAGTTGGATTCGGCATCCAGGAACTGCTGAACTGGACCAGTGCGGCATTCGCGATGCTGCTCGGGAATGCTGCCGCCACGTCATTCGAATTGCTCGTGCACGTGGCGCGGCACAAGAAGCAGACACGCGAGTCGCGGGGCGCATGAGCGGCAGCCCGGGCGAGGCGGGCGCCAATCCGGAGCATCCACGCGAGTGGGACGCCGGCACCTACCACCGAGTCTCGACGCCGCAGCAGGCGTGGGGGCTGCGCGTACTGGATCGATTGGTGCTCCGGGGCTTCGAACACGTGCTCGATGCGGGCTGCGGCACCGGGCGTGTGACGCTGTCGCTGCTCGACCGGGTGCACGCCGTCGGCGGGCGCGTGACCGCGCTCGACCGCTCGGTCGAGATGACGAACGTCGCGCGACGCACGCTGCCCGCAGACGTACCGGTCGTCGCTGCAGACTTGTTGGCGCTGCCGTTTCGTCGCGCGTTCGACCTGGTGTTCAGCACCGCGACGTTTCACTGGGTGCTGAACCCAGCCGCGCTCTACTCAGCGGTGGCGCGCGTGCTGCTCGCGGGCGGCCGGCTGCACGCGCAGTGTGGCGGCGCGGGGAATCTGGCGCGCTTTCATGCGCGGGTGCACGCGCTGGCGTCGACGCCAAGATTCTCGGCGCGATTCAAGAACTGGTCGGACCCGTGGCTGTTCCTCGCGCCCGGTGAGGCCGAGCGGCACCTGCGAGCGGCCGGGTTCGCCAGCGTGCGCGTGTGGCTCGAGCCCGAGCCGACACCGTTCGCAAGCCGCGAGGACTACCGCGTGTTCATCGAGCGCGTGGTGCTGGGAGCGTGGATGGCTCGCTTCGTGGCAGCGCCACAAGAAGCAGCCGCGTTCCTCGACGCGCTGTGCGATGCTTCCGCGAGCGACGATCCACCGTACAACCTGGCCTACGTGCGATTGAACATCGAGGCGGCGATGCCGCAGGGGGGAGCATGAACGAGGTGGCCGAACGGCGCGAGGCCACCGCACGCAGCGCGGCCCCCGGCGCGCGCGTGCTCGGTCTGTGGCACCGCTGCAAGGGATTGCCCTTCGGCCGCGCGTTGTTCCGCATGTTGTTCGGCGCGATGGTGCCCTACAGCGGCAGCATCGGGGCCACCGTGCTCACGCTGGAGCCCGGCCACGCCAAGCTCGCCATGCGCGACCGGCGTGCCGTACGCAATCATCTGGGCTCCATCCACGCGGTGGCACTCACCAACCTGGGCGAACTCACGAGCGGGCTGGCCATGACGACCGCATTACCGGCCGGCGTGCGCGGCATCGTCCTGAGAATCGAGTCGGAGTACGGGAAGAAGGCGCGCGGCACGCTCGTGGCCGAGTCGCGCGTGACCGTGTCCGACGTGAAGGGCGACACGGACCACGAGGTGCGTGCCGAGATCACTGACGCGAGCGGCGCCGTGGTGTGCACCGTGCGCGTCCACTGGCGGCTCGGGCTGGTGCCGTGAGGCGTCGCCGCCTGGACGCTGCGTGACGTCGCTCGACACACCGCTCACGCGCCACGCGCACATCGCCGTGCCGTTGATCTGCGGCGCCATGTACCCGTGCAGCAATGTGGAACTGGTCGCGGCTGTGAGCGAGGCCGGCGGCATCGGCATCGTCCAGCCCGTGACGCTCGCGTTCGTGCATGGCTTGGAGTTCCGCGAGGGACTGCGGCGCGTGCGCGCTCTGACCAAGAAACCCATCGGCATGAACGCACTCATCGAGAAGTCGTCGAAGCGCTACATCGACCGCATGCGCCACTGGGTGGACGAAGCGCTCGAGGACGGCGTGCGATTCTTCGTGACCTCGCTCGGCGACCCGCGCTGGGTGGTGGATAAGGTGCACGCGGTGGGCGGCGTCGTCTACCACGATGTGACCGAAGCGAAGTGGGCGATCAAGGCACGCGACGGCGGCGCCGACGGCCTGATTGCCGTGAACCGTGAGGCGGGCGGCCACGCGGGCCCGCGCGATCCGAGAGCGCTGCTCGACGAGCTGTTGCCGTTCGGCCTACCGGTGGTGTGCGCGGGCGGAGTAGGCGATGCCGCCGGGTTCGTGAACGCGCTGCGCATGGGCTACGCCGGTGTGCAATGCGGCACGCGGTTCATCGCCACGAACGAATGCGACGCGACGGCGTCGTACAAGGCCGCCATCCTGAAATCCGGCGCCGACGACATCGTGCTCACCGAACGCATCACCGGCGTGCCCATCGCGGTCATCGACACGCCCGTCATCCGCCGCATGGGCCTGCGTGCGAATGCGCTCGAGCGCTGGCTGCTGCGACACCCACGAACGAAGCATCTGTTCCGTGGCATGCTGACGTTGCGCTCGGTGTGGAGCTTGAAGCGCGGCGCGCGCACGGAGTCGTCGCAGTTCTGGCAGGCGGGGAAGAGCGTGGCGGCGATCGAGCGAATCGAACCTGCGGGGGAGATTGTGCGGGCGTGGGAGCGGGCGGCGCGGGAGGGGTAGGACGGGTGCTTGTATGCGCCGCCCAGAGTCGCGCGCGTCCATAACTCGTTGCTCCCCGCCACTCTTACGGGTGGGTTTGCGGTGGACCCTCTGCATCGTGAATCCGCCCTTCTTCGTGCACAGTGGGAATGATAATCTCATTCTCACTGCACCCGCGTGCCCCCCAGCCCCGGGCATACGCTGCGCACGCTGCCGCGGCGAATGTTGCAGGCGCCTTCGAAAACAGGAGGGGCCCATGCCTCGTGGCGTCCACTTGTTTGGCCTCATCACGCACGCATTCACCGCGCCGCTCCGGAAGCGGATCACACTCATTTGTGCCGCGGTTCTCTGGTGCGGCACCGCGCTCTCTGCGCTGGCACAACCCGAGGTGCCGCATCTGGCGCCCCTGTGGGACGTCGACCAGTCATCGGTAGCGCAGGGCGAGCATTCCCGTCCCGCCCGGATGCGATCCCAATTCGCAACAAACGCATTGTCCGATCCGATCGCCACGCCGCTCGTGCCCACGACCTCGTTGCCGGAGGACGCCGCCTGGGAAGGCTGGCTTACGCCGGGCGCGGGCGGCATCAACCCACGTTTCGTTGAGTACCACGGCAAGCTCTACATGAGCGGTGTCGTTGCCGCTGGCCATGCGGCGACGGTCAATCTCATGACATGGGACGGGAGCCGCTTCGAAGCCGGTTCCGCGCCGGGCTACACATCTTCGACGACAGCGAGGATTGTATGGAACGACCATCTCATCGTGGCCACGACCAATTTCGTCATTGGAGGCAGTCGGATTCTCATGCTGAACGGCGCGGCATGGGACACGCTCGCTTCGCTCGACTGGGCAGCCAATGCGATGACCGTCGACGCAGGCGACCTCGTGATCGGGGGCGGATTCACGATGGTCAACGGCCAGCCGGCCAACCGGGTCGCGCGCTGGAACGGCTCCGCCTGGAGCGCATTCGGCAGTGGGCTCAGTGGAACCGTCAACGCGCTCGCCGTGCACGCAGGTCAGCTCGTGGCGGGGGGCTCGCTGGCCCCGAACTACGTTTCGGGCTGGAATACGTCACTCGGCACCTGGCAGCCACTCGGCGCGGCGTTCAACGCCACCGTGCAATCACTCGCATCGGATGGGATCACACTCTACGCGGCCGGAGCGTTCTACCAATCCGGTCCGAAGGGTACGAACGCGCGCTGGGATGGCACGCAGTGGCTCGCCGTGGGCCCGGCCTTCGACAATTTCTTTAACGAGCCATGCCTCGTGACGATCTGGAACGGCGGGGCGGTATTCAACCGGCCCATGAATGGTGGCTTCCTGGCATTCTGGGACGGCTCGGGGCTGTCCGCGCTGGGCGACAGCCTGGGATCGTTCCCTTTTGTCATCGGCATCCGGCAGATGGGGACCTGGGGCAACAAGCTCGTGGTCAGCGGAAGCTTCCAGTTGCAAGGCACCACACCCGTGAATGGCATTGTCATCTATGATGGCCAGTCGTGGTCGACGCCACTCGAGCCCTGGGACGACCAGATGCTGAGCCCCGAAGGCGGTTCCATCGGCGATCTCACTACGTGGAACGGGAAGTTGCTCTTCGGCGGCGAACCCCAGATCGCGGCAGACCACGATCACTTCGTCTCGTGCCGCGGATTCTGCGTCTGGGATGGCACGCACTGGTCGGGGTTGGGAAGCAAGTTCTACACGACGAATCCCAAGTACTTCGGCACCTACCAGGGGGATCTCGTAGCGGTCGGCACATCGG
>JAYVCN010000026.1:0-3947 GCA_043749875.1 Candidatus Eiseniibacteriota bacterium
AATGTCCCGTACTCGGCGCGCGTGAGCAGCGACAGGAAGCCCCGCAGCGTCGAGGCCTCGCCCCACACCAGAGCCCCGGCGTGTCGTGCCGCCAGCGGCAGCCATATCAGCGGCAGGAGCCCGCTGAGCCCCGCGGCGAGGATGCCGGCTGCGAGACGTACGCGGCCGGCGGCCGGACGGAATGCCCGCCACGTGCTCACTGCGAACGCCGGCCCCGCCAGCAGCAACAGCGTGTGGTGGTGCGAGAGAGCGAGCGCGCACAGGAACGCCAGCCCCACGCTGCCCGCGGCCGGCGCTGACACCAGCGCCAGCAGCACGCAGGCGGCGAGCAGGGCGTTCAACGAGAACACCTCGGCCACAAGTGCGTATTGGAACGCCTGCGCGCTGAACGCCCACGTCCACGCCGCGAGCACACCCGCGGCCCGCGAGGCGGTTACGCGCCGGACGGCAAGCGCGAGTACCGACGCCGCAGCAGACGCGCACACGGCTGACCATACGTTCAGCCGCCACGCGATGCTTCCGAATCGGAACGCCTGCAGCCAGAGTGCAGCGAGCATGGTGTAAAGCGGGTAGCCGGGCGGATGCGCCACGCCGCCGGTGGCAGCCACGGTGATGAGCTCGCCCGAGTCCCCAGCCGGCAGCCCGGGATGCAGCGCGTAGGCGAACACGGCCAGCGGCACCAACCCGGCGGCGAGGACGCTGAGCCACGGGGCGCGCGCGGGCGTGCGCGGGATGACGGGCGTCGTGACCGTGCGCAGGGTGATATTCTCCGAAGGACTCTGCCGTGTCCGCGCTGAAGCGCAACGTGAGATCGCGCGCCGTGCGCGGTGGGATCGCTTGACCCAGCCGCGCACTCTACCCCAATCGTTTGCGCCTCCCACGCCAAGGAGGTCAGCGAGCAGGCCACGATGAATGCCAGCATCTGCCGGGTGGATCTGAATGTCGCCGACATGGACCGCCACTACTATGCGGACCACGCACTCACCGTCGCCCGACACGCCTCCGAGACCGACGAGCGGATGATGGTGCGCGTGCTGGCATTCGCGCTGCATGCGCACGAACGGCTGGAGTTCGGACGCGGCATCGGCACCGCAGACGAGCCCGACCTGTGGCTCCGCGATCTCACGGGACGCATCGACCTCTGGATCGACGTCGGCCAGCCCGACGAGCGACGCATGCGCAAGGCGTGCGGGCAGAGCGCGCGGGTGGTGGTGGTCGCCTACGGCGGTCGCGGCGTGGACGTGTGGTGGGCAAGGACCGGTGCGGACCTCGCGCGGTTCGAGAACCTCGAGGTGGTGGCGCTTGGCGCCGCGACCACGGATGCGCTCACGGCCATGGCCGACCGCAGCATGGAGCTACAACTCACGGTGCAGGACGGCGACGCATGGTTCGCCTGTGGCGACGCGCGCGTGCTGCTGGAGCGCAGCTGGCTCACGGGTTCGCCGCGGGCTTGACGCATCCCGAGCCCCCGTCCATGGTCCGGGCATGAGCCTGCTGCTGCCCCAGACGCGCACGGGTACGGTGCGAGCGGCGACACCGCTGGACATCCACGGCGACCGCTACGTGGACCTGAGCGTGGAACTGGACGGCGATGCCGGCACCCCCGTGCGCGGCCGTGTCGGCGCCAGCGATTGCCCGGAGGCCCTCGCGAGCGGGGATCGCGTGCGCGTGCGCATCACCATGGGCGTGATGGTGCGGGTGGAGCAAGCCGTCGACTGACGGCGCGGCTCTGCGCCCGCGTCGACAATCAACGCCTGGTCCTCGCGCGGTCGCATGCGCTGCTTCCGGACTCTGCTCAGCTCCGGTTCGCCGCGGTCAGAGCCCCGGTTCCTTGGACTCTTCCGGCGTTCCTGATTCGACGCCCGCGTCCTGGTCCGACTCCGGCGCCCCGAACTCCGAGCCGGGCTCGCCAGGTGCTCCAGGCTCGGCGGCGCGTGCACGCTTGTTCTGGCGCGCCTCGCGCTTCTCCTGCGCCTTCGCCTTGCGCTTCTGTTCCTTCTGCGACTTGAGGAACGACGGTCGTTTGGTTCCAGCCATGCGGGATCCCTTCGGGTGCCCCCGGGTGGCGGGAGCATGTGGAGCAGCGGAAACGAGCCGGGACGCGGCACGCTCGAGGGTGTGGCGCGAGACACACCATACCCATTCCGGGCGTGCCGCGCGCGGTGAGCCGCGTTCGCCCCCTACTTGGGCCAGAGCCAGCCGAACGTGCCCGCCGTGAGCAGGCCATAGATGAGGCCGTCGAACGTGTACTTGAGCGTGGTGCTCCAGGCGCGCTTGTACCAGATCGAGTCCTGCCACATGGCGACCGAATAGGCGACGAACGCCGTGCACCCGGCAAGCCGGAACACCGGCAGGTAGGCCGTGCCCGCTCCCACAGCGCGGCCGGTGACGTAGGCCGCGATGACGCCGACCCCCAGCAGGTAGACGAACCACTGCAGCAGGCTCGCGCCGATGTTGGGTGGCCCCGGCTTCATGAATGTGATCACAGCCACCGGGCCCTTGTTCAGTTTGGCGAGGAACTCAGGACTGCGCATGCCCTGGGGGCCGTCCGGGCGGGGCACCATGTAGTCACCGGGCAGGATGTTGAACTTCCGCAGCGCGTCCATCGCCTCATCCTCGGAAGGCAGCTTGCGGAAATCCGAGTGGTGATAGGGCAGCAGCATGTGCATGAGCCAACTGGCGAAGAAAACGATCACGGCGGACACGAGGATGGGGACACAGAGCGACAGGATGGGAACCACGCGGACCTCCCGGCTCGGTGCGCGTTCGTGTCGGGCATGGGCTGTTGCGCAGGCCCCGGGCGGACCCACTCGCGTGCGCACCGTATGCAGGAGAACGCGGCGCACGGGCAGGCGTCAAGCCGGAGCTCGGCGGGGCGTCGGCGACTCCGGAACGGGGTCCTGCCGCCGCATTGCGGCCCCATCGCTGTCAACTCCGGGTTGCGGCACGTCCTCCGGTTGAAAGGCCAGAGCAAACAACGGGTGGTTCGTCCCAAACATCCAGTTCGGCACCCCAGGGTTCCCGTCTCCACTTGAGTATGTACATGCCACCGCCGTTCTCGCCAGACGAACTTCGTACGATGCAACAACATCACTTTCGCAATAGTCTTGTACTCACGAATCACGATTACTAATGTTAATCGGCCGCCCACGTCTGACGTGGCAGGCATTGTTCGAGCAGCACCGTGAGGTCCCTGCGTGTAGTCCCAGGACTTGGGTGTTCGAGAGAGCCCGAGCCTTAGGTCTCTTCGCTCCCCGGGGCACTGTGCGGCTCGGTCCCCACCCTTCGGAGGATTCGTCCATGCTTCTCAGAGATCGCAAAGCCTCGTACCTGCTCCTGGCCTCGATCACGATCGTCGCCGCACTCGGGCTCGCCGCCTGCAGCCGTTCCCAGTCCGCCAGCGACTCGCTGACGGGACCCGGACGCGCTGGGGCGACTGGCTTCGGCGGTGGTGGATTGCTCGACGTCGTGGAGGTGACCCCAACGACCGTCACTGCTGGGACCTCGTCCGCCGGCAGCGTCATTTTGAACGATCCCGCGCCGGTCGGCGGGTTCACCGTGACGCTCCAGAGCAGCTCGCCCGCCGCCACCGTGCCCGCGAGCGTCACGGTCGCGGCGGGTGCCACGAGCGCTGGATTCACCGCCACCACGACCGCTGTCACCGTCTCCACGAACGTCACGATCACCGCCGCGGGCGGCGGCGTGTCTGTCAGCACGACGCTCACCGTGAACCCGGGAGCCGCACCCCCGCCGCCCCCGCCCGCGCCTGCTGCGTCGCTCTCTGCCGTGAGCGTGAACCCAGTGAGCGTCGTGGGTGGGATCTCCTCCGCCGGCACGGTCACGCTGACCAGTGCCGCACCGGTCGGAGGGCTCATCGTGTCGCTCAGCAGCATCAGTCCCTCGGCGGTCGTCCCCGCGAGTGTCACGGTCGCTGCCGGTGCCACGAG
>JAYVCN010000027.1:0-3700 GCA_043749875.1 Candidatus Eiseniibacteriota bacterium
CGGCATCCGTTACGGCATGCACCTGGGGCACGCGCCGCTGGCGCTGGAACTGGGCTGGACCGCGCCGCTGGGCGGCAACCGCAGGCTGTTCCCCGGCACCTCGGGTTCGGGCGGCATGGACGGCACCAGCTACGGCGCGCAGGCGAACGGCCCGGTGCGCGACTCGAGCGCGTTCTTCAGCACCGGCTTGCAGAGCCTGTCCGCCGCGCTCGAACTCGGCGGCACCGCGGGCAAGCGCACGTACTGGACCGTCGGCGGCGGCTACCGCACGCATTACCTCACGCCGGGTTCGCGCTCGACGGAAGACCGCTACGCGGACTTCGCCACCGGGACGGCATCGCTCGGCATCTGGCTGGGTCCGCACCTGCTTGCGAGCGGCGGCTTCGCGAGCGAGTGGCCGATGTCGCAGGGCAACGCGTACGACCGAATCCGTGCCCCGATCGCCGGCAATCACGGGCCGGAGCTGGAGTCCGCCGTCATGCTCGCAGGGCCGCGCTTCACGTACCGCGTCGACGACCGCTTGGACGTATTCGCCGGCTCGTGGCACACGCCGAGTGGCCGGAACGTGCTGCACACCGATCAGTTCTACGCCGGGATCGCCTGGAAGCAGACCGGGCTCGACCGTCTGGCGGGAGCCCTCGGCGGGACGAAGGCGCACTGACGCGGGGGACGGCGCCCTGCGCCGTCCGCTAGGAGTCGCGATTTCCAACCACCTCGCACGATTGCTCCGCTCGGCGGCCCGCTACCGGGCGGGTCTGTTGTGGGGCATCGCGTGCGTCGCGTGCGCGAACGTGGTGCAGCTCGCGCAGCCGCAAGTGCTGCGCTACGCGATCGACGACCTGTACGCGGGCGTGACCGCGGAGAAGCTCGGGCGCTACGCGCTCATGGTGCTCGGCATCGCGGTGCTCGCCGGCATCTTCCGTTTCGGCATGCGGCACCTGGTGATCGGCATCTCGCGCCGGCTCGAGTTCGATCTCCGCAACGACTTGTTCGCCCACCTCCAGCGCCAGCCGCTCGAGTGGTTCCAGCGCCGCCGCACCGGCGAGCTGATGTCCATCGCCACGAACGACATGGCCGCGGTGCGCATGATGCTCGGCCCGGGCGTGATGTACGCGGTCAACACGCTGACGGTGGGACTGCTGTCGGTGACGTTCATGCTGGCGATCAGTCCGCGGCTCACGCTCATGTCCTTCCTGCCGCTGCCGCTCATGACGCTGTCGGTGTGGTGGTTCGGCGATCGCATCCACCGCCGCTTCGAGAAGGTGCAGGAGCGCATGGCGCAGCTGTCGGCGCACGTGCAGGAGAATCTCGCCGGCCTGCGCGTGGTGCGTGCGTTCGGCGCCGAGGGCCGCGAGGCCGCGCGCTTTGACGCGCTGTCGGAGGACTACCGTCGCGGCCATCTGGACCTGATTCGCGTTTCGGGCGTGTTCCAGCCCTCGCTCGCGTTCTGGAGCGGCATCGGCGCGCTGCTCGTGATCTGGATCGGCGGGCGCGAAACGATCCGCGGTCACATCACGCTCGGGCAGTTCGTGGCGTTCATCGTCTACCTCGGCATGCTCAACTCGCCGATGGTCGCGCTGGGCTGGGTCATCAACCTGTTCCAGCGCGGTTCCGCCTCCTACCGGCGAGTCACCACGTTGCTCGACGAGGTCCCCGCCGTCGCCAGCGCGCCCGGTGCGCGGCGCCCGGAGGGCGCCGCTCGTGGCGAAATAGAATTCCGCGACCTTACCTTCCATTACCCGGGAGCGGCCACGCCGGCGCTCGTCCGGCTGTCGCTGCACGTGCCCGCCGGCTCGACCGTCGCGCTCGTGGGCCGGACGGGCTCGGGAAAAAGCACGGTGCTGTCGCTGCTGCCGCGACTGTTCGACCCCCCGCCGGGCACGGTGTTCGTGGACGGCCATGACGTGCGCACGCTCGAGCTGCCGTGGCTGCGCGCCCAGATCGCGGGCGTGACACAGGAACCGTTCCTGTTCTCCGCCACGATCGCGGCGAATATCGCGTACGGCGTGCCAGGCGAGGACCGCGACGCGATCGAGGCCGCCGCGGGCGTGGCGCACCTGAACAGCGATGTGGCCGGCTTCCCGGACGGCCTCGACACGCGCGTCGGCGAGCGCGGCATCACGCTGTCCGGCGGCCAGAAGCAGCGCACCGCGATCGCACGCGCGCTGCTGCGCGACGCCCCCATCCTGCTGCTCGACGACTGCCTGTCGAACGTCGACACGCACACCGAGGAGGCCATCCTCGGCGAATTGCGGCGCGAGATGCGCCGGCGCACAACGCTGCTGGTGTCGCACCGCGTGAGCACGGTGCGCGAGGCCGACCTGATCCTGGTCCTCGACCGCGGCGAGGTGGTCGAGCGCGGCCGCCACGCCGAGCTGCTGGCGCTCGGCGGGCACTACGCGGCGCTCCACCAGGCGCAGCAGCTCGAAGAGGAGATCGCCGCGTCATGACCGCGAGCGACGGCGAACTCGAGGAAGGCTCGGTCCGGGCCTACGACCACCGGCTCGCGCGACGCCTGGTCGCATCGCTCCGCCCGTATCGCGCGCAGGTCGCGGGCGCAGTGCTGGTGACGCTCGCGGGCGCGGCCGTGCAGCTCGCCTATCCGTGGCTCACCAAGGAGGCCATCGACCTCGGCATCCGTCATCGCGACACGTACGTGCTCGATCGCATCGCGCTCGCCTACCTGTCCGCACTCGCGATCGGCATGGGGTTGGGATATTTGCAGGCGCAGATCATGCAGCGCGTCGGCCAGAGCCTGATGCGCGACCTGCGCGCGCAGGTGTTCCGCCACCTGCAGCAGCTGCCGGTCGCGTACTTCGATCGCCAGCCGATCGGCAGGCTCATGACGCGAGTGACCAACGACGTCGACGTGCTGAACGAGATGTTCACCGCCGGCATCGACGCGCTGTTCGGCGACCTGTTCATTCTGATTGGCATCGTCGTCGCCATGTCCCAATTGAACGTCGAACTGCTGGTGGTGACGTTCTCGGTGCTGCCGCTGATGATCGTGCTGACGCTCACGTTCCGCTCCCGCGTGCGCAAGGCGTTCCGCGATGTGCGCACGTGCCTGGCGCGCCTGAACGCGTTCATGAACGAGAACCTCGGCGGCATGAGCACGGTGCAACTGCTCGGCCGCGAGGCGCGCAATCACTCCGAGTTCAGCGCCATCAACGCCGACCACCGCGACGCCAACCTGCGCGCAAACAACACGCACGCCGTGTTCTTCCCGCTGCTCGAACTCGTGAGCGCCATGGCGCTGGCGCTGATCGTCTGGTACGGCGGCCGCCAGGTGATGTGGACCGGCATCACGCTGGGCACGCTGGTGGCGTTCATCCAGTACACGCAGCGCTTCTTCCGCCCACTCTCGGACCTGTCGGAGAAGTACGGCATCCTGCAGCAGGCGATGGCGTCGGCCGAGCGCATCTTCGAGCTGCTCGATACGCCGGTCGACCCGGCCGCGGTGGAACTACCGGCAGCGAGCCCCGAGCCCGCGAGACTGCCCGCCGCGCCAGCAGTTCCCATGGCGCTATCCGCGCCGGAAGAGGCGAGCGCACCCCATGCCGCGATCGCAGTCCTCGCCAAGCCCGTGAACGGCGCCGGGCCAGCTTCGGCGTCGCGGCCCGGCGTGCGCGTCGAGTTCGACCACGTCTGGTTCGCCTACGTGGGCGAACACTGGGTGCTCGAGGACGTGAGCTTCACC
>JAYVCN010000028.1:0-2866 GCA_043749875.1 Candidatus Eiseniibacteriota bacterium
TCCGGCTCCAGAGCCAGCCCACGGCCAGCGTGGTGATCCCGGTGTCCAGCAGCAACACCGCTGAAGGCACGGCGGCGCCCGTCAGCCTGACGTTCACGGACGCCAACTGGAGCACCGCCCAGACCGTCACGGTCACGGGTGTCGATGACCAGGTGGTGGACGGCACGATCGCCTACCAGGTCCGCACCGGCGCCGCGGTCAGCACGGACGCGCGCTACTCCGGTATGGATGCAGCTGACGTCTCGGTGTCGAACACAGACAACGACTCGATCGGCGTCCAGGTGGCGCCGACGGCAGGACTGGTGACCACCGAAGCCGGTGGCAGCGCCACGTTCAGCATCACGCTTCATAGCCAGCCCACCGCAGACGTGGTGATCCCGATCACCTGCAGCGACAGCACGGAAGGCAGCGTGGCACCGGCCAGCGTCACGTTGACGGCGGGCGATTGGAGCACGCCGCACGTCGTCACCGTGACCGGTGTCGCCGATCACATCGTGGACGGCGATATCGCCTACACGGTCCGCACGGGCGCGGCCGTGAGCTCGGATCCGCTCTACTCGGGACTCGACCCGGCCGACGTCAGCCTCGTGAACAAGGATGACCAGGCCGCATCGAGCATCGTGCTCGAGCTGGTCCCCGACCGCGACAAGGTCCAGCAGGGCCAGCCGGTCGGCTTCCGCCTGAGTGTGCGCAACCGCACCGGCCAGCCGATGGATGACATCACGCTGTTGCACGCTCTGCCGGCGCGCTTCGCCCCGCTCAAGGGCACGCTGACCATGGACGGCCACCTGCTGGCCGACCAGGGCGGCGCGGCTCAGACGCTGTCGCTCGCACACATCGGGGCGTTCGTGGATCGCAACGGCGACGGCATCGCCAGCCCCGGCGAATCCGGCTATGCCGAGTTCCGCTGGCAGCTGGTGCCCGGCGCGGGCGCCACACCCGGAGCGTACGTGGACCAGGTCAGCGCGACGAGTGGTTGCGCCACCTGTACGGTCGCGGCCTCGGTGACCGCGACGGTCCGCGTCGAGGACAGTGAACTGTTCACGCGCAGCACGCTGCTCGGCCGCGTGTTCGAGGACAAGAACCGTGACGGCCAGCAGGCCACGAACGAGCCGGGCATCGGCGGCGCGCGCGTGGTGATGGACGATGGCACGGTCGTGACCACGGACGCCCAGGGCATGTTCCACGTGCCGGACCTTGAATCCGGTCCGCGTGCAGTGAAACTCGATCTGGCGCAGCTCGGTGCGGCCGCGATCCCGACGACAGACGCGTCAACCGTGGTGACCATCGCTCCGGGCCTGCTGGCGAGCGTGCGCTTCGGTGTGGCATTCCCGCGCGATACGGTCTCCGTGGGCCGCTCGGGTGCGGGGGGCTTGGCCGTCTCCGCCAAAGAACCCGAAGGCATCCTGGACCTGTCGGGAAACACCACGAAGTCCTCGCTCACGCTCAACGGCATCGACGTGCCGGTCGTTGCGACCGGCCAGACGGTGACCGCTGCGGCGGGAGCCTCACACGTCCCGGCGGTGCGGCTGGGTTCGCTCTCGGTTCCGGTCGACGCGGCCGGCCACTTCGCGACCTCGGTGCCGAACCCCGGAGACCAGACGTTCGAGGTCTCGCTCGTGGACAAGCAGGGCAAGATCTCGGCGGCGCACGTCCACCTGCCGCGGCTCGACATCCTGTCGCCGCGTGGCGAGGTCCGGCTGCCGTACGGCCAGGCGAGCGAGGACGTGAAGCTCGCCTCGCATGCCGTCGGCTCGACGGTGGCGAGTGCCGGCGGGGCCGCGGGTGCGGAGCCCGTGGCGTGGACCCAGGTGCGTGGCCGCACCGACGCGAACGCTGTCATCGAGGTGAACGGCCGCAAGGTCGATGTCGCCACGGATGGCGGGTTCACGGCGCAGGTGCCACTGCACGTAGGCGAGAACACCATCTCCGTGATGGCGCGTGACGCCGCGGGCATGTGCAACCTGGCGCACCTGGCCGTCCAGGTGGCGGACCACGAGCAGGACGGCAAGCCGGTCGTGAATGTGGACGCGATCCCCGAGCTGTCGCTCTACCTGCCGCCGCAGGGTGTGGCGCTCCAGTCGCCGGCGCTGACGCTGGCGGGTCGCACGCACGCCGGCTACCGCCTCATCGTCAACAGCGACTCCGTGCGCGTGAACTCCGACGGCTCGTTCAGTCACCGGCTCATGCTGGCCGAGGGCAGCAACCACTTGAAGGTGACCGCTGTGGACGACGCCGGCCACCTGTCCTCGATTGAACGCGACCTCGAGGTGCGTTCGCCGAAGATGTTCCTGGTCGCGCTGGCGGATGGCGTCGTGGGTCGCTCCAGCGGCGCCACGTTCCTGCGCCCCGGCCAGGACAAGGAGACCTATACGGATGGCCGCGTCGCGTGGAACCTGCGCGGTTGGGTCGCCGGCCGCTACCTGCTCACATCGGCGTTCGATTCGCGCCGGCGTGATTTCGGCTCGTTGTTCAAGAACCTCGACGACGCCGGACGTGACCGCCTGCTCACAAACCTCGACCCGGATCGCCTGTACCCGGTGTTCGGGGACTCTGGAGCGGTCCAGAACAGCAGCCTGTCCGGAGGCCGCCTGTTCGTCGGCCTGCAGGGTGATGCCGTGCGGGCAACGCTCGGCAACTTCCCGATCGCGCTCAATGACGTGGAGTTGGCCGGCTTCCACCGCACGCTGTACGGCGCGCAGATGCGGTTCGGCAAGCCCGCCGGCGAGGACATCCCCAGTGGAACATCGCTCGCCCTGTTCGGTGCCCAGGCCTCGCACGTGCACATGCATGACGAGCTGGAAGCCACGGGTGGCACGCTCTACTACCTGAGCCACAATGAAGTGCTCCAGGGCAGCGCCCAGGT
>JAYVCN010000029.1:0-5845 GCA_043749875.1 Candidatus Eiseniibacteriota bacterium
GCGGTGTTGCGCTCCGAGGCAGGCCTGGTGTGGCTCGACGACGCCGTGGAGTGCGATCTCGAGCGGTTCGACACGCTGGCCGAGCAGGCGGTGCGTGAGGGCACCGATGCCGCGCTCGCGCGCGCACTCGCGAGCTACGCCGGCCCGCTGCTGCCCGAATGGCCCGATGCCCCCTGGGCCGAGGACGCGCGCTCGCGCGTGCGCTCGCTCGCCGAGAGTCTGCGCCTCGCGCGCGCGCGCGCGGCGTTCGAGGCGCGCGCGCCCGCCGCGGCACTCGGCTTCGCCGAACAGGTGCTGGCCGGCGACGCGCTCCACGAGGAGGCGGTGGCGTGGCGGCTCAAGTCGCTGGTGGCGCTCGGGCGCCGCGGCGAAGCGGCGACCGCGTGCACCGAGTACCACGCGCGCTGCCGGCGCGAACTCGATTCGCCGCCCGGGCCCGAACTGGTGGCGCTCGAGCGCGAACTCGGCATCGTGCGACGGGAGTGAGGCGCGCAGCCGTGAGCTGTCGCCGTACGTTCTGGCGCCGGTGGACGGCTCGCGGGCATTCTGACTAGAGTCGCCCGCCATGTTCCAGCCCGCGTTACCTGTCCTGTGGTGTCTGCTTGCGAGCAGAAGCCTGCTCGCCACCGGAAATGTGCCCACGCCGGCCGGCGCGGAACCCCTGCGCTACCAGCTCGGGCTCCTCACGCGCGGCCCGACCTGGACCGCAGAGCAGACACCGCACAGCGACAGCATCCAGGCGGGCCACCTGGCGAACATCGGCCGCATGGCGAAGCTCGGGGTACTGCTCGCCGCGGGTCCGTTCGCTGGCGAGGGCGACCTGCGCGGCGTGTTCGTGTTCGCGCCGCAGGCGGGCGGACTCGACACGCTGCTCGCGCTCGACCCCGCGCTCGCCACGCAGCGGCTCCAGTGCAGACTGTTGCCGTGGATCGCGCCGCCGGGGCTCGGCGAGGACTACCAGCGTCGAGCCGAGGCGCTGGACCGCACGGTGGCAGGCGCGCCGGACTCGATGGTGTCGTTCGGCTGGGTGATGCTGCGGCGCGGGCCGCGCTACGATTCCAGCCCGACCCACGCCGTGAAACTTCTACTCGGCAAGCATCGCGACTACATCGCCCGGCTGCGCGCCAGCGGCCAGCTCGTGTACGCAGGTGACATCGAAGGCACCGGCGAGCTGCGCGGCGTGCTGGTGATGCGGGGCGACAGCGCCGCGGTCGCGCGCGCCGTGCGCGCGGATCCCGCGGTGCGAGCGCAGCGCTTCGCGCCGGAACTCCTGCGCTGGTGGACCGCCTGGGGCACGATTCCCGGGCACTGACCGCAGTACCCACCGACCGCGCCCGAGCCGGCGCGGGAGAAAGTGACCGCCATGGACGTCCTCGAATCGCTGGTGCTGGACCACACCTCGAAGATCGTGCTGCTGGTGCTGGACGGCTTGGGCGATCTGCCGAACGCCGCACACGGCGGCCGCACACCGCTCGAGGCCGCGCGCACCCCGAACCTCGATGCGCTGTGCACGGAGAGCGCGCTCGGCCGCCTGACCCCGGTGGCGCCCGGCATCACTCCGGGCAGCGGTCCGGGCCACCTGGGATTGTTCGGCTATGACCCGCTCACGCACGTGGTGGGTCGCGGCGTGCTCGAGGCGCTGGGTGCGGGCATCGATCTTCAGCACGGTGACGTGGCGGCGCGCGCGAATTTCTGCACGGTCGATGCCTCCGGCATCGCCACGGATCGGAGAGCGGGACGCATCCCGACCGAGACCTGTGTGAAGTTGGTCGCGCGGCTCCAGCAGGCGATCCCTCACATCGAGGATGTCGACGTCTTTCTGCAGGCGGGCAAGGGCCACCGCTTCGTGGTGGTGCTGCGCGGGCCCGGACTCGGCGGGGCCGTGAGCGATGCCGATCCGCATCACGAGGGTAAACCGGTGCCGCTGTCTCGCCCGCTGGAGGCGGGCGAGCCGAATGCAAAGTCGGCGCGGGTCGTGAACGCGTTCCTCGCGCGGGCAAGCGACGTGCTGAAGGACGAAGCCCCTGCCAACGGCCTGCTCATGCGCGGGCTCGCCGAGCGGCCGCGCTTGCCCGGCTACCGCGAGCGCTTCCGCTTGCGCGCCGCAGCCATCGCCGCCTATCCCATGTACCGCGGGGTCGCGAGCCTGGCGGGCATGGACCTGTTCGTGCCGGCGGGCGAGGGTGCGGCCGACGCCATCGCCGTGGCCGCGCGCGAGTGGGCCAGCCACGACTACTTGTTCCTGCACGTGAAAGGTACCGACATGGCGGGCGAGGACGGCGACTTCACCGCCAAGGTCGCCGTGATCGAGTCCGTGGACGCGGCCCTGCCCGCGCTGCTGGCGCTCAAGCCCGACGTGCTGTGCATCACCGGGGACCACTCGACGCCGGTCCCCATGCAGGGCCATTCCTGGCATCCGGTCCCCGCGCTGGTGCGGTCGGCCGTATGCTTCGCGGACGGACACCCCCGCTTCCATGAGAAAGCCTGCCGAGCCGGCTCGCTTGGGGACCTTGCCAGCAAGGACCTCATCGCGGTATTGCTTGCCAACGCCGGGCGTCTCGACAAGTACGGAGCCTGAATGCTTGCACGACGCCGCATCCTGATCCGCGTGGCCGCGCTTTCGCTCTGCGCCCTCGCACTCGTCCCTGCTGCCCACGCCGGGGCCCCCGCACCACTGTCCAACGCCAGGTACGGCTTCCCGCTACCCGGCGACTACCCGGCCGCTGCGAATGCCGCCTCGGCGGGCCTGGCGCTCTCCGACCGCTGGCTGGGAGAGTCGGCCTACGAGAACCCGGCCGCCACCGTGCGGCGGGGCCTCGAAGTCTCGCCGCTGTTCCAGCGCGTGAGCCGCCAGGACCTCGCGGCCAAGAATCGCGACCTCGTCCAGACACGAGGCTACCCCGATCTCGCGGGGCTCTCGTTGTCGCTGCCGACCAAGCACTGGGGCGTCGTGCTCTACGCGTGGCAACCGGTGCTGCGCCTGGAGCAACTGGGCTACTCGGCGGGGCCACTCGTCTCGCCTGCCGCGATCCAGCAACAGGCGCTGCAGCGCGAGATCCGCGGCGGCGTGGCGCTGGCGCACGGCGTGCGTGGCGTGCGCGTCGGGGTCGCGGGCGAATGGGTGCACCGCGACGATTCGTACGAGACGCACGAACAATCGGGTTCGCCGTCCGCGGGCGACCGCGTGCTCAAGTTCACGGGCGACGCATGGGCCGGCAGCGCCGGCGTGGCGTGGTCGAAGGATCCCGACCGGCCGTGGGGCAACTGGGTCGGTGCCGCGCTGCACTATGGTTCGCAACTCAACGTCTCTGGCACGACCGCCTACCAGCTGACGAGTGGCGACTCCGCGGGCACGTTCGAGGCGACGCGCGCGGCCGAGTGGTCCGGCGGCGTGTCGACGCGGGTCACCGTGGCGCCGGCGACGCGCGTGGTCGCGGGCGTGTCCGTGCGTTCGGGCGCGGACTGGCGGGGCTTCGACTTCGGCACCTCGGGTGGTGCCGCCTGGGGCCTGGGGTTGGACTGGAAGGACTCCGAGCTGCCATGGGGTGCGCGATTCGGGGTGGGGCAGGAGGCGAACCCGGGCGCGGTCGAGAAGAAGACCGGGCTCCTGTCGGCGGGCTTCACCTGGGTCTCGGGCGACCTCACGATCGACATCGGCCTACTGCACCGGAACCTCGCTCGCGAGGGCTCACCCAGCTCCGCGGACGACCGGGCGGTGGCCTCGGTGAAGCTGGCCTTCTAAAGTCGCGCGTGGGTACGCTGGCACCGGGTCCCGTGCGCGCAGGAGTGCGCGGGACCGTGTGCTATGCTCGCGACCTGTTTCGCATCCCTGCGGATGCCCGAGGTGGGACGCCTTGCGCGGGGCACCCACGCGGAGCGTGGGTCGGTGACACCCGCCACCCCGCCACGGGGCCGGTCGGATGCAACTTGCGCCGTTCGGTCCGCGTGCGAGAGTGGCGAAACTGGCAGACGCGCCGGATTTAGGTTCCGGTGGGGTAACTCATGGGGGTTCGAATCCCCCCTCTCGCACCACATCTCCCGCCTGCACCCGCCGTCGCTCGCGACAATTCGAACACATCAGCAGCCGCTACCGACCCTTTCCGAGGATCCTCCCGAACGATGACGCACACCGTCCGCGAATCCGGCCAGTGGCAGCACACGCTGACCATCGAAGTGCCCCCCGACGTGGTGGAGAGCCGCCTGACCGCGGTCTCCCGCCGCTTCCAGCAGCTGGTCTCGATCCCCGGTTTTCGCAAGGGCAAGGTGCCGCTCGAACGCGTGCGCCAGGACTACGCCGCCGAGATCGAGCGCGAGTTCCTCGAGCGCTTCATCCCCGAGCTGACCCAGCAGGCCATGGAGGAGTCGGCGCTTAAAGCCGTCGTGCCGCCCTCCGTGCAGAACCTGCGCTTCACGCCCGGCCAGCCATTGCAATTCGACGCGGTGGTGGACGTGGTGCCGGAGATCGCGGCGCCGGACTGGAAGGGCTACGCGCTCACGCGCCGCCAGCGGACGGTGGACGCCGCTGCCATCGACGCGATGCTGCAGCAGATGCGCGAGGAGTCCGCCGTCTACGCCGACGTGGACCGTCCGGCGGGAGCGGGCGACGTGCTGCTCATGGACTCGCAGCGCCTGGATGCGAACGGCCGCCGGCTCGCCGGCTCGCGCAGCAAGGGTGCGCGCATCCTGCTCGGCGCGCCGGAACTGCTGCCGGAGCTCGAGGCGGGGCTCGCGGGCGCCGAGGCGGGCCAGGAGCGGACGCTGTCCGTGACCTACCCGGCCGAGTTCCGGCAAGCGGAGCTGGCTGGCCAGACGGTGCGCTACATCGTGAACATCAAGAAAATCCAAGAGAAGAAACTCAGGGAACTGGACGATAACTTTGCACGGGACGTGTTCAAGCTGGACTCCTACGCCGACTTGCGCGACCGCGTGCAGCACAACCTCGAACTCGAGGATGCCCACCGCGCGCGCAGGGAGCTGGAGGCCCAGGCCATCGACGAGCTCGTTCGGCGAAATCCTATAGACTTGGCCCCTCGGCTGGTGGCTTACATGCTGGAACAGGTCGTCCACGAGCAGTCCGGGGGCCGCGAGGTCTCGCAGGACCTGCACAAGCAGCTCGAAGAGCATTACCGTCCGGGAGTGGAACGCTCGCTCAAGCGGGAGCTCCTGCTCATCGCCATCGCGAAGCAGGAAGCGCTCAGCGTCTCGGCCGAGGAGGTGGGGACTCAGATCTCGAGGCTCATCGAATCGGACCCGAAGAACGCCGCCCGCGTGCGCCAGCATTACGCTTCGGTCGAGCGGCGCAAGGCCTTGGCGGAGAGTTTGCTCGAGAAGAAGGCGCTGGACCTGGTGATCGGGGCGGCGCAGGTAAAGGATGAGACCCTCAACGTTCCTGCGGAACTTCCGGCGGGCCGATGAATCCAAGCACAAGAAGCAGGCTGCCGATGCCGATGACCTTTGCGACCGATACCGATACAGAAAGGAACCCCGGGATGGCTTCCGTTCCGTTCGTGGTAGAGCAGACCGGCCGTGGTGAACGGGCCTACGACATTTATTCGCGGCTGCTCAAGGATCGCATCATCTTCATCGGTACGCCGATAGACGATTACATCGCGAACCTGGTCGTCGCCCAGATGATCTTCCTCGAGGGCGAGGATCCGGACCGCGACATCAACCTGTACATCCAGAGCCCGGGCGGCGTTGTCTCGGCCGGCTTGGCCATTTACGACACCATGCAGTTCGTGAAGTGCCCGGTCAGCACACTGTGCCTGGGGCTTGCGGCCAGCATGGGTGCGCTGCTGCTGACCGCCGGCGCCACCGGCAAGCGCTACTGCCTGCCGAACGCCAA
>JAYVCN010000030.1:0-11090 GCA_043749875.1 Candidatus Eiseniibacteriota bacterium
CATCAGGCTTACGCTCACCCACTTGTCGCCAAGCTTCCGGACCACCGGGCCGTGTCGCGTGGAGTAGACGGTGAACGTCCGGCGAGTCACGCCGGTCGCGGCCCTGCTCGCCACGGTGACGGTCCGCGACTGCAGCGGAAGCTTTTCCGTGCCGAACCGGTAGTAGTAGCGGCCATGCTTATTGACGACCGTCTCGAGGAACTCGTCAATATTGTCCACGCCGCTCGAGGTGTGCATCCATCCGGCCGTGCGGTTGAACCCCTGGTAGACGAAGAATTGCCCCCAGGTGACCGCGCCATAAGCATCGAGCCCTTGCTCGCTCACCATCTGCAGCTCGGAGCGGAAGAAGAACGAGGTGTGCGGATTGATCCACAGCAGTGCGTGGTGGTCGTGTGTGAGCGCCGGCGCGATGGCGATACCGTTGGAGCCGCCGGGTTCGGGGGGCAGACCATCGCCGCTGGCCGGTACATAGCGCGCGGCGCTGTCGCCGTAGAACGCTGCAAGCTCGACCGGGCTCACCCGTTCGATGTCCCCGCCGATGCTGCCTTCGGTGAACGTGAGCGCCATCCACGGCTCGAATCGCGCGATGACGCGCGGCTTCACCTCGGGATGCTTGTAAAGGTAGAAGTTGAGACCGTCGGCAAACGCGTTCATGAGCTTTCGCAACCACAGCGGGCTCGCCCGGTAGAGCGCCTGCATGGAGTCGGGGTCCACAAACAGCTTCATGCGCAGATCCTGGTAGATCGCCGAGTCCCCCTCGGCCTCCGCCATCCGCCCCATCGCCTTCAGGTAGTTGGTCTCGACGCGATTGAAGTCGTCCTCGGCCTGCGCGTACTCCATGCCGAACACGGCGTCGGCGTCGGTCCTGCCGTAGACGTGCGCGATGCCCCAGTCGTCACGGATGATGGTGACGTTGCGGGATTGGTGCTGCCAGCGCGCGAGGTCCTGGGCAGAGGCGGCGGACGCGGGCGGCGCAGCTGTGGCGAGTCCGGCGACGACGAGCAATGCGAGCGCAAGCAGGTGCTGAAGGCGAATGGAGCGGTGGGACCGCCAGAGCTTACCGGTCACGTCCGAGCTCTCCGCTGGAGACCTCCCGCTCACACATGCTGATCGACGAGAATCGGGTTTCCATCCGGGTCCACGGCGATGAAGCTGGCGGGTCCCGTGGTGCTCTCGTCCGCCTGCTGCTGCAACTTTACACCTTGTGCCTTGAGCTGGCGCTGCAGCTCGCGGATGTCGGTGAACGAGGCGAGCTTCTGGGCGTTGCTGTCCCAGCCGGGGTTGAACGTGAGAATGTTCTTCTCGAACATTCCTTGAAACAACCCGATCGCGTGATCGCCGTTCTTCAGGATCACCCATCCCTTCGAGGCATCCCCAAAGAACGCCTTGAACCCGAACGTCTCATAGAACTTCCTCGAAGCTTCGATATCCTTGACGGTCAGGCTGATCGAAAACGCGCCAAGCTGCATGCGCTTCTCCTTTCGGTACAGAGTGGGCGCCACTGAACGCGTACGCGGTGCGTGCGGGGCCTGCCCCTCATTCCAGCTCAATACACTCCCTCCACCCCCACATACTCCTCCACCGGCGGGCACGAGCACACGAGGTGGCGGTCACCATAGGCATTGTCCACCCTTCCGACCGCCGGCCAGAACTTGCGCTCGCGCACCCACTCCAGCGGGAACGCGGCCCTTTCGCGCGAGTAAGAATGCGACCAGCCGTCCGACAGCACGACTTCCAGAGTATGCGGCGCATGCTTCAGGGGGTTGTCGTCCTTCGGCAACGCACCACTCGCGATCTCGTTGATCTCGCCCCGAATCGCGACCAGCGCGCCGACGAAGCGGTCCAGCTCGGCCTTCGACTCGCTCTCGGTCGGCTCGATCATCAGCGTGCCGGCGACCGGGAACGAGATGGTGGGGGCGTGGAATCCGTAGTCCATCAGCCGCTTCGCGATGTCCTCCACCTCCACCCCGCTCGCCGCCTTGAGGCCGCGCGGGTCCACGATGCACTCGTGCGCCACGGTGCCGTTCTTCGCCCGGTAGAGCACCGGGTAGTGCTTCTCGAGTTGCTTGGCGACGTAGTTCGCGTTGAGGATGGCGACCTCGGTCGCGCGTGTGAGCCCCTCGCCGCCCATCATCAGGATGTACATCATCGAGATGGGCAGGATGCTCGCACTCCCCCACGGCGCGGCGCTCACCGCACCGATGGCCTGCGGGCCGCCGGTGGGTACGACCGGGTGGCCGGGAAGGAACGGCGCCAGGTGCCCGGCCACCCCGATCGGACCCATGCCGGGGCCTCCGCCGCCGTGTGGGATGCAGAACGTCTTGTGCAGGTTCAGGTGGCAGACGTCAGCGCCGATGTCGCCGGGCCGGCACAGGCCGACCATGGCGTTCATATTGGCGCCGTCCAGGTACACCTGGCCGCCATGCTGGTGCACGACTTCGCAGATCTGCGTGATGGCTTCCTCAAATACGCCATGAGTCGAAGGGTAGGTCACCATGAGCGCGGCGAGCTGCTTGGAGTGCTGCTCGGTCTTGGCCTTCAGGTCGGCCACGTCGATGTTGCCGTTGGCGTCAGTCTTGACTACCACCACCGACAGCCCGGCCATCACGGCACTGGCCGGGTTGGTGCCATGCGCGGACTGCGGGATCAGGCACACGTTCCGGTGGCCCTCGCTCCGCGACCCGTGGTACGCGCGAATGACAAGCAGCCCGGTGTACTCGCCCTGCGAACCGGCGTTGGGCTGGAGCGACACCGCGTCGAACCCTGTGATCTCGGCGAGTGCGGCCTCGAGCGTATCGAACAACGCGCGGTAGCCCTTGGCCTGTTCCTTCGGCGCGAACGGATGCAGGCTTCCTACTTCCGGCCACGTCACGGGCAACATCTCGGCGGCGGCGTTGAGCTTCATGGTGCAACTGCCGAGCGGGATCATCGAGTGCGTGAGCGACAGGTCGCGCGACTCGAGCTTGCGCATGTAGCGCATCATCTCGGTCTCGGAGTGGTAGGTGTTGAACACCGGATGGGTGAGGAACGCGCTCTTGCGTCCGAAGCGCTCGTCGTAGCGGCCTGACGTCCCCGAGAGCAATGACTCGACTTCGAACGGTGCGGCCTTACCGCCATTGAACACCGCGAGCAGGTCGGACAGATCGACGGCCGCGGCGGTTTCCCCGATCGAAACCGAGATCGATCCATCCGCCGCGTAGCGCAGGTTGATTCGCCGCGCCTCGGCAGCCATGCGCACCTCGGCAAGCCGCGCGGCGCCCCCGGAAACCTGCACGTGCACAGTGTCGAAGAACGTGTCGGCAAGCACGGTGTGGCCCAGTTTGCGTACGCCCCCGGCGAACGCCTCGGCCATCAGGTGCAGCCTGTCCGCGATACGGGTCAGCCCCGAAGGCCCGTGCCACGCCGCGTAAAAGCTACTCATGACGGCCAGCAGCACCTGCGCGGTGCAGATGTTGCTGGTCGCCTTCTCGCGGCGGATGTGCTGTTCCCGCGTGCCGAGCGCCATGCGCAGCGCGGGCTTGCCGTTTGCGTCCTTCGACACGCCGATGATGCGGCCGGGCATCTGGCGCCTGAACTCATCGCGAGTTGCGAAAAACGCCGCATGCGGGCCGCCGTAGCCGAAGGGCACACCGAAGCGCTGTGCATTGCCCACGGCCACGTCGGCGCCCCACTCACCCGGGGGCACGAGCTTGACGAGTGCCATCAAGTCGGTCGCGGCCACCATGAGCGCCCCGGCCGCATGCACCTGGGCGGCAAGCGCGCGGAGATCCGTGACCGCTCCAAACGTGTTCGGGTATTGGACGAGCACGCCGCACACGCTTGCATCCAGCGTGAAGGCCGACACTCTCTGCACCTTCACCGTGATGCCCCGCGCTCGCCCCCGCGCCACAACCACGTCAATGGTCTGCGGGTGGCAGTCGTCCGCCACCAGGAATGTGGTGCGGGCTTCGTTCACGGCGTGCGCCAACTGCATCGCCTCTGCGGCCGCGGTCGCCTCATCGAGCAGCGACGCGTTGGCGATGGGCAGCGCGGTGAGATCGGTGACGACGGTCTGGAAGTTGAGCAGCGCCTCCAACCGGCCCTGCGCGATCTCGGCCTGGTAGGGCGTGTACGCGGTGTACCACGCGGGATTCTCGAGGATGTTGCGCAGCACCACGGCGGGCGTGTGCGTGGTCGAGTAGCCGAGGCCGATGAAGCTGCGCCACACCTCGTTGGGCGCCACGCGCCGCTTGAACTCGGCGAGCGCGTCCTGCTCCGACATGGGCGCGGGTAGCGCGAGCGGGCGAGCGAGTCGGATGTTCGCGGGCACGGTCGCGTCGATGAGCGCCGCGAGCGACGGGTAGCCCAGTACCGCGAGCATGGCGCGCTGGTCGGCTTCGGAGGGGCCGATGTGCCGGGGGACGAACGAATCGGGCAGCGGAATCGAGGTCACGGAGTGGCTCCTGGTGCGGGCGCGGGGCGCCCCAGACTTGCGCGAGCGAAACCGATCGGGACAGTGCGGCAAAATCTAGCAGGCGGGGCCGCGTTGCACGAGCGGGGTGCGGATGCGGAGATTCCCCGGCCCGGCGCCCGGTACGGTATCGTCCCACCCATGAAGCACCTCGTCCTGACGTTCGTCGCGCTGCTCGCGCTCGTCACGGCCCTGCTCGTGCGCCCGCTCGCTCCGCGCGGGCTCGGCTCGCACGCTCATCCTGCGATGAGCTATGCCGAGGCCATCGTGCTCGTGGACTCCTTGCGCGCTGCGGATTCGCCCGCGATCGCCAGCGACTGCCGAACAGCACTACTCACCCACGGCGCACGCACGCCGCACGTCGTACTGCTGCTGCACGGGCTCACGAATTGCCCGGCGCAGTTCGACTCGCTGGCTCGGCTCGCGTTCGCGAACGGCGCGAACGTGCTGGTGCCGCGCCTGCCGCATCATGGCTTCGCGGACCACATGACCGACGAGCTGGCGCGTGTCGAGGCGCGCGAGTTGTGCGCCCTCACTGATCACGCGCTCGACGCGGCGCACGGGCTCGGCGACACGATCACTGTGGCGGGCCTGTCCATCGGCGGCGTGATGGCGGCATGGGCCGGGCAGGAGCGCGTGGATGTCGACCGCGCCGTGGTCATCGCGCCGATGCTCGGCTGGGCGCGCGCTCCGGGCCCGTGGCGCACGGCGGCCATCACGCGACTGGCGCTGCTGCTGCCCAACCAGTTCGTGTGGTGGGACAACAAGCACAAGCAGGCCCTGGCGGGCCCGGAGCACGTGTATCCGAGGTTCTCGACCCGTTCGGTGGCGGCATGCATGTGGCTCGGGGGCGCCGTACTCGACGCGGCCGCGCACAATCCCCCGGCGGCCCGCTCGCTGGTGCTGATCACCGTGGGCGGCGACATTGCCGCCGACAACAGCACGGCCGCCATACTGGCACGCTCGTGGCGCACGCACGGCGCCCGCGAGCTGCTCACTTACGAGTTCCCGGGCTCGCTCGGGTTGAACCACGACGTCGTTGACCCAGAGCAGGTCGGCGGCAATCCGGCACTGACTTATCCGGTGTTGCTGAGGTATATCTCCCGATAGTCAGCAGCCCCCGGGAAACCGGAGATTGGATGAAAGTGGGCGAACTGATCCGCCTCCTGGAAGAGGATGGATGGAGGCTCGTTCGGACGAAGGGAAGTCATCGGCAGTTCAGGAATCCGAGCAAGCCGGGAACGGTCACGGTCGCGGGCAAGCCGAGTCTGGACATGCCACCCGGCACGCTGAGCTCGATCATGAAGCAGGCCGGTCTCAAGCGAAGGGGGGAACGAGATTGACGAAGTACATGGTGGTCCTCGAAAGGGGTGAGTCCAGCTGGGGCGCCCACGTGCCTGATCTACCCGGCTGTGTCGCTGTCGGCGAGACTCGACATGAGACGGTCGGCCTGATTCGCGACGCAATCGCGCTCCACATCGACGGCTTGAAGCAGGAGGGGCTCCCCGTGCCGAAGCCGATCTCGGAAGGAGAGTTTGTCGACGTGGAGGCAGCCTGAGAGCTGCGCGTGGGTCAGGATCTCGGTGACACGGACATGCCGCAATGATCGCATCCGTCTTCATCGGCACCAGCCTCGATGGCTTCATCGCGCGACCGAACGGCGCGTTCGACTTCCTGCCCGAGGACGGCGAGCCGCACGGCTACGACGAGTTCATGGCGAGCGTGGATACGCTCGTGATCGGTCGCAAGACATTCGAGACCGTGCTGGCGTTTCCGAGCTGGCCGTATGGCGACAAGCGCGTCGTGGTCCTGAGTAGCCGGCCCCTCGATGTGTCTGCTGCCAAGGGAGCGGTCGAACACATGGCGGGTCCTCCGGCCGAGATCGTCGCGCGACTCGACGCCAGCAGCACCCGCCACGCCTACATCGACGGCGGCATCACGATCCAGGGATTCCTGCGAGCGGGCCTCATCCAGCGGCTCATCATCACGCGCGTGCCGGTCCTCATTGGCGAGGGCATTCCCTTGTTCGGCGCCCTGCCGCGCGACATGCGGCTGCGTCACGTCGCGACTCGGCACTATCCGAGCGGCTTGGTTCAGAGCGAGTACCAGGTTGATGGCTGAGCTCAGCTGCATGAGTGCCGCCCGCCGCAGGCCCGGGCTGGCGAGCGGCCTTCCCCCCGCCAGCGTAGACTCTCTCGTACTGTGCGGGTGAACGGCCATGCTCCCGCATCACGCGTCGCCTGACCGGGGTGTTCATACCAGTGCCGATTCACGAATCCGTTCGCTCGCCTCGCTTCGTATTGCTCGCCGTCGGCCTCGCCGGCTGCGCGGTACTGCTCGTGGCGCGCGGCTGGTATGCGCACGACCTCATGTTCAGGTTCCTCGTCTGGAACCTGTTCCTGGCGTTGGTGCCGGCGTTCGCGGCGGCGGCGATGGTGCACGCCGATCGTCATGGCGCGCGCGTGTTCGCGGTCGTCTGGGCCGGGGTGTGGCTGCTGTTCCTGCCCAACGCGCCGTATCTGATCACCGACCTCGTGCACTTGAAACCGCGCCCCCCCGTCCCGTACTGGTTCGACATCCTGTTGTTCACGACGTTCGCAGGAGCGGGGATCCTGGCCGCGTTCTCGTCGTTTCACGATGTGCAGCACGTGGTGGCGCGGCGTTTCGGGCGCGGCGCGAGCTGGGCGGTGCTGGCGCTCGCCGCGTTCGCCGCTGGCTTCGGCATCTACCTCGGCCGCGTCGAGCGCCTGAACAGTTGGGATGTGTTCACGCGACCGGAGGACCTGCTGCCGGCCGTGACCGAGCGGTTGTTCGCGCCGTGGACACAACCGCGCGCCCTCGCCGTGACGATGCTCTACGGCGCCGTGGTGCTGTTCGGCTACGTCGCGGTGCGCGTGATCATGAAGCCGCGTCGGCAGGACACGCCGCATGGCTGAGGCGCGCGGCAAGTGTCAGTTGAAGCGGGCGACCGCGGAATTCCGCCCCAGCGCGCCGCCCCACGCGATGCCCGCCTCCCCCTACAGCGCCTGCAGCACCGCGCACTTCAGGTAGTGCGTCTCCGGTACGGCCAGCAGGCGCGGGTGGTCGGCGGCCTCGCCGGCCCAATCCAGCACGCGCATCGGGCGCTTGGCGGCGCGCGCGGATTCCAGCAACACCTGGCGGAACATGTCGTCGTCCAGGTGGTGGCTGCACGAGCTGGTCACGAGGATGCCGTCCTCCTCGAGCAGGTTCATGGCGAGGCGATTGTGCTCGCGGTAGGCGCGCGCGCCGGCGGCCACGGCGCGGCGCGACTTGATGAGCGCCGGGGGATCCATGACGATGATGCCGAAGCGCTTGCCCTCGCGCTCGAGCTTACGCAACGCGTCGAACGCGTCCATTTTCAGGAACTGCACCTGCTCGCCCAGACCGTTCCGCGCGACGTTCGCCCGAGCGAGCGCCAGCGCCGGCTCTGAGGAGTCCACAGCCAGCACGCTTGCCGCCCCGCCGCGCGCCAGGTGCATGGACCACTCGCCCTGGTAGCAGAACACGTCGAGCGCGCTGCGGCCCTTGGCGCGCGCTTCAGCGCGGCGGCGGTTCTCGCGCTGGTCCAGGAACAGCCCGGTCTTCTGCCCGTGCACCAGGTCGGCCTCGAGCGCGAAGCCGCCCACGTGGACCGCGACGCGTTCGGGCACCTCGCCCCACCACGTCTCGCGGCGCTGGTCGAGGCCCTCGAGTGTCCGCAGCGGAGAATCCGCCACCAGCACGGCTCCGCGCGGCTCGAACACCTTCTCGAGCGCCACGCGCAGTTGCGGCAGGCGCTTCTCCATGCCGAGCGTGAGCACCTGCACGGCGAGGAAGTCGCCGTAACGGTCCACGACCAGCCCGGGCAGTTGGTCGGATTCGCCGTAGACGAGCCGCACGGCCGGCTCGCCGGGGTAGACCGAGTCGCGCAGGCGCTTGGCGCGCTCGAGGCGCTTCACGAAGAACGCAGTGTCGATCTCCTCGCGGCCGCGGGTCAGCAATCGCGCGCAGATCAGGCTGTGGCGATTGACGTACGCCTGCCCGAGGAACGCACCCCGGTAGTCGTTCACGTCCACCAGGCCGCCATCCGCCACGCCGCCGAGCCAGCTCTCCACCTCGTTGCTGAAGATCCACGGGTGGCCGCCGCGCAGGCGACGGTCCTCGCCGCGGCGCAGCACCAGCTTGGGAGTCGCGACGACCATGCTCACTGGGGCCTCTTCGCGTTGCTCATGAGGGCTGGCTCTTGAGCATGTGACCGATCATGCGGTAGGTCATGCGCGCGGCGAGGAAGTCGGACGCCACGTTGCCCGGCAATGGCGCCAACTCGACCACGTCGCAGCCGACGATGCGCTTGCGCGCCGCCACGGCGCCGATCAGGTCGCTGGCCTCGTACCAGTCGAGTCCGCCGGGCTCGGGCGTGCCGGTGCCGGGCAGGGCAGCGGGGTCCAGGGCGTCGAGATCGAACGTGATGAACACGTCGTCGGAGAGCGCATCAAGAATCGGCTTCGCGTCGCCCTGCAACTTGCGGAACGCGCGCACGTTCCAGATCGGTGCAGGATAAGTCTTGAGATGCTCCGCCTCCTCCTCGGACAGCGAGCGAATGCCCACGGAGGCGGCCGGGCACAGCTCGCGGATCCGGCGCATGACGCAGGCGTGCGAATCGGGCGAGTCGAGGTAGCGGTCGCGCATGTCGGCGTGCGCGTCAAGCTGCAGCACGGAGAGCTTGGGGTAACGCTTGCGCGCCGCGCGCACGGCCCCGGCGGTGATGCTGTGCTCGCCGCCCAGCATCACGGGCAGCTTGCCGGCCGCGTAGATCCAGTCGAACGCCTGCTCGACGCGGTTCGCCATGTCGCGCGGGCCGAGGGCGGTGGATTCCAGCTCGGGCAGCGTGTGGATGCCGGCCTTGTAGCTGGCGCCCAGCTCGTCGTCCCACACCTCCATGTTCCGCGAGGCGGCCAGGATGGCCTGCGGGCCCCAGCGCGTGCCGCCCTGGTAGGACGTGCTGAAATCGTAGGGCACGGGCAGGACGGCGACACGGCTCGACTCGAACGCCGAGAACTCCGGTGCGAGCCCAGCAAAATTGTAAGGCAGGCCCCAGATGGGCGCGTCAGTCATGGCCTACTCCTTGGGTCGGAAAGGGACCGCAGATTGCAGGCAGCGCCCGGAAAGCACAAGGCCCCGGCCGCTTGAGCGGCCGGGGCCCGAGGTCCTGCACTCGTTCAGGCGGTCCGGGCGGCCGGACGGCCCGCGCGACGGCGCTGGGTCCGGACCTCCGTGGCGGCACCGTTGATGTCCTTCGGGAACTCCGTGCCGCGGTCGAGGATGTTGCACTCGACCTTGGTCATCCCGAATGTCCGCTTGAGGTAGTTCTCGGCGAACTCGGTGTCGAAAGCCTTGCACGAGAAGATGTCCACACTGACGTAGTTCTTGTCCGGGAACGTGTGGATGCTGATGTGGCTCTCGGCGATCAGGACGAAACCCGACAGGCCCCAGTCCTCGGGCTTCAAGCCGCTGTACTTGAACACGTAGGGCGGCATGATCTTGGTCATGCCGATGCGTGCGGGAAGTTCTTCGAGGATCCTGTAGATGAGATTCAGATCCGTGAGCTTTTCTTTGTCGCACCCGTACCCATCGAGCATGAGGTGAGGCCCGAATCCGGTCATCTCGTCAGCCACCTCCGGGAAGTCCGCGCCAGGCGCGGCGTTGTGGTTGTGTCTGCATCGCCATGGTCACCTACCGCTCGGGGTCTTTGTCTTCCCCGAACTCGTTGAAGTCGTCATCGCCGATCTGCAGGTCGTCGTCCTCGACGAAGTCATCGTCGAACTCGTCATCGTCGGCAAGTTCATCGGCGTCGAGGTCGTCATCTTCGAACTCCTCGTCATCCTCGAGCTCGTCGTCTCCGATCGCCTCGACATCCTGTTCGCCGAAGACGTCGAACTCTTCGTCCCCGTCGCCCTTCTTGCGCTTCATGTCCACCCCTCGTGAGCCGGAGCGCCTCGACGCGCGGATCGCGCGCCACTCCTTACGATGCACGAACCGCCGCCACGTTTCACGCTGCGTCGGCCGCATGCTTCCGGAAGAAAGCACGCGCAGTATACGAACCACTCTCGGGGGGTCAATGGAAAATGCACCCCTTGCCGATTCTGTCCCTCGGACCAGTCCCGGGCGCCTACGGGGGCCCGCGGTTCTGCGCCGCCTCCCCCGGCCGTGCCGAGCTTGCCACCGGTCACCGCCGGATGCCGCTCAAGCGCCGTATCGGCGGCTCGGATCGGGCGGGCGAGTGAAAACAGCGCGTCACGCAGCCGGAGGGTGGAACACCCGGGCGTGACGGCGGACGAAGGCAAAATGGCGGGGTTGACGGGACTCGAACCCGCGACCTCCTGCGTGACAGGCAGGCGTTCTAACCAACTGAACTACAACCCCGCACCCACGGCGCGACCGGCCGAATCAGCTGGAACGCCAACGGACGCGGCACAATAGCGGCCGACCCCATGGGTGTCAAAGGGCAAGCCGCGCGCCGCCGCCGCAATCGAGCGCCGGGAGCCGCAGCCCTGCCTACGGTCAAAAAGTCGACCGCTGGATGGACCATACGTCCCGTGACCGCGCTCCGTCGCCACCGGATAGCTTGGGGGTGGACACG
>JAYVCN010000031.1:0-11949 GCA_043749875.1 Candidatus Eiseniibacteriota bacterium
CACCGCCTGCGCCCACAGGGCCGCGGTGGCAAAGCCGAACAGCGCCAGCAGGCCCGCGGGCCGCGCGCGTAGCACCGACTCGCGCTGCCAGCCGGCCTGCGACTCGTGGCGCGCGATCAACCCGAGTGTGAGTAGTGTGGCGAACAGCAGCAGTGCGACGGCGAGATGCCCGCTCACCACGTTCGGGTCCAGGAGCTTCCACACGGTGAGCGCACCCAGCAGCGCCTGCGTGACGTAAAGCGCGATGCACAGCGCCGCTAGCCCGCCCAGCCGCGCGCGCGTCCCACGATGCCAGGCCGTCCATGCCGCGGTCGCGGCCAGGCCAAGTCCGACCACGAGCGCGATGAGTCGGTGGAACCACTCCACGAGGATGTTGAACTGCAATGGCGGGATGAGCCGGCCGTGGCACAGCGGCCAATCCGGGCACGCGAGTCCGGAGCCGGTCGTGCGCACCACCGAACCCACCACGATGAGCACGAACATGAGCGTGGCGGTTGCAGTCGCGAGTCGTGCGGCGACGGCGAACTCGCGGCTGGCGGCGGTGGCTGAGAACGAGCCTGACACGAAAGGCCTCGGGGTGGTGGCTGTGGCGCGCCGGACGGCTCGCAGCGGGTTCGCGTGGCGCGGACGCGAAGCTCGCGCCGCGGGGCAGCCCGCGCCGCGGCGGGCGCGATTGGACCGGCGGATGAAACTAGCATATGTCTCGGCTCGCCCGGAACCGGCGCCACTCTTCGTGCGCCACGCTTCGCGCCACTCCTCCCACGCGCCAGACCATGGAGCCGCCCCAGCGTGAAGCCGCACGTCTATGTGGACGCCGACGCCTGCCCGGTGAAGCAGGAGGTGTACAAGGTCGCCGAGCGGCACGAGCTGCTCGTCACGCTGGTCGCCGGCTCGTGGCTGCGCGTGCCGGAGCAGTCACGCATCCGGCTCGAGGTCGTCGAGCAGGACTTCGACGCGGCCGACCACTGGATCGTGGCGCACATCGAGCGCGGCGATATCGTGGTGACGGCCGACATCCCGCTCGCGGCGCGCTGCATTGCCAAAGGCGCGCGCGCCATCGGCACCACCGGGCGGCCGTTCACCGAGGACAATATCGGCGAGGTCCTGGCCACGCGCACGCTGCTCGCCGACCTGCGCGGAGCGGGTGAGCAGACGCGCGGCCCGGCTCCGTTCGATCCGCGCGACCGCTCGCGATTCCTACAATCGCTCGAGAGCGCGGTGCAGGCGTCGCTGCGGACACCCTAGGCATCCTGCCGGGGACTGCGCGCCAGCCGGTCCGCGCGGGCGGGCCCGGCGACCAGTCGCATCACGGCGTGCCCGATGGCCACGATCCCGATGTAGCTCACGGAGTCGGCGAGGACAGGTGCGATTCCCGGCGAGAACACCATCCACTTGGGGAACGTCGCTGCGTAGAAATAATCGCGTGGCGGCCCGATGACCGCCACGATGGCGATGAACACCGCCAGCCCGCGCGACCCGAACCGGCGGGCCGTCCGCCAGGTGACGAGATAGATGGGAGCACTCGAGATGACGAACCCGAGGTAGAGCAGCGCCCGGAAGTATGGCGTCGGCGCCATCGGAACCCGCCACAGCCCCAAGCCTTCGCATACCGCGATCGCGGCCATCCCGAACACTCCGACGACGACCCCACCCGCCAGTGCTCCGATGACGCGGCGCGACGCCGCGCGCGTGAAGTAGACCGCGGCGACGAGCGCGACAGCGTATGCACAGGTCCACAGGATGATCTGCCGCGTTGTCATGAACCCTCCGGCGCAGCCTGGCGCGAAGTCGAGCGAGGGAACATGATAGAGGTGCCGGCGGCGCCGCGCGAATGCGGGTTGGGGGTGCGGCAGCGTTCCCAGGCTGATCAGCGTGCGACGACGAGCCGATTCACCCAGTTCTGCTCACCGAGCGCCGCGCGAATCATATAGATTCCGGGCGCGATGGCGCAGCCCTTGTCGTCGCGCAGGTCCCAGGTCACTTCGCCCTGGCCGGCGTCCTTCCACGCATGCGCGATCGCGCGGACGCGCCCGCCCGTGATCCCGAACGCCTCGATCTCCACTTGTCCGGCATGAGCAAGAGCGTAAGACCAGTGTACCGACCCGCGGGCGGGGTTCGGCCATGGCGGCAGAGCGACAGTGTCGGTGGCGTGATGACATCGGCCGTGGCCCCGACAAAGTAGGATCCGATGTTCGAGATCGCTGACCAGTTCTGGGCCTCGTCGACCGTCTTGATCGCGAAGTAGTACCCAGTGCCCACGACCAGGTTCGTGACCTTGAAGACCTCGAGTTCTCCTGGGTATTGCGGCGTGGGAATTCCAGCCCCCGGCGCAGTGGGGTTGAAATTCGCTGCCGTGATCGGCGCCAGTGAGTAGCGTATGTCGTACGCGAACGCGCGACCGATGAGGCCGTCGTCGCCGGGCGAGATCCAGCGCAACGTCGCCGCTCCGGTGGCAGCGAGCGCGGTCGCCGCCGAGACCGCGAGCAGGCATGAGGTCAGGCAGGGCCACACGCAGAGGCGGAGCCTCGGGTTCACGCTTCCTCCCTAGCCTGTCACGGTGCGCGAACAACACGGGCGGGCCGGGCTCGATGAGGGGTGGGCAATCCAGTCGCTGGGCTACGGCCCGACGTGCAGGTCCAGAACCGCGGCGGGTGGCGTGCGGTCGATCTGCGCGCGCAGCAGGAACAACGCGTCGGCGGGGCCGATGTGCGTCGTGGCTGCGAGGCTGCCGTCGTTCACGGTGGTCGCGTGCACGCCGAGGATGCGACGGAACTGCATCTCGAGCGGCACGTCGAGCGAAAGCTCGGTCGGATTCAGGAGCACGATGCCGTTCTGAAAGTCACGCCGCCACACGCTGGTGGCGCCGGGCTGGAAGTGCACGTCGTCGAACCACACGTCGCCGGCATCCAGCCCGAGGAAGAACGCGAGCGAGGCGTTCATCGACACGGTGGGCTGCATGACGAGCTGGTATTGCCGCCACGTCGTATCCACCGCCACGTAGGCACTGCCGCCCGAGTTGCCCGCCAGCACGTGGATGATGCGGGGCGCACTCGCCTTGCAGCGGAACGTCGCGGAATAGCTGGTCCCTGCCGACACGTTCAGCTGCCCGATGCTGCTCAGGTAGACGTGCCATTCGACCGAACTCGAAGAGGTGATGTGCACCTTGGCCGACGAGCTGCCCACCGCGGCCGTGGTCGCGTCGCGTGACAACGTCGCTGCGGCCGGTGCGAAGACCGCGAACGTCCAGTCGTTGCTGACGCTGGTCTCGAAGCCGTTGTTCGTGATGGCGTCGGGCGCGTTGCCGACCCACAGCATGGTGCGTGCGGGTCCGAGCGGCTGGCCGAGCCAGCCGGTATGGCTCTGGGACTGGCTCGACTGGCCGGTGCTCAGATCCACGGCATACTCGTCGTACCACCAGTCCTGGTACGGCGCGACATTCACACTCTTGGTGGGGGCGAATGCGGCGACACCGCTGCCCAGCGCCGCGCTCGCGAGGCCGAAACGCACGCGGTCGACGTTGCCCGGGTCGTATTCCGAACCGGGTGCAGTGGTGGACGCGCTGAGAATCCAGTTGTGAGGTGGTTGCACGTAGTCGCGGTCGTCGGCGAGATAGCCGCGCGACGAGACGTCGCCGAGCATGTTGGTGTACCAGGTGCCACCCTGCTGGAATGGAAAATTCTCGCGCATCCAACCATTGAACGACTCGTGCTGGGAACTCCCGCCACAGTTGCCCACCAGCACGAAGTTCGGCCCGCCGTTGCCGCGCAACCGCGCCGCCAGCGTGTCGGACGCCGCGGCCCACGCCACGTCCAGCGCGGCCAGCGAGGCGTAGCCCGCGCGCTGGTAGTCGATCACGCGCCCGGTGCCGTTCTGCGTCCACGACACGGTGTGGCAGAAGATGTCGGTGAAGATCCCGTCCCACAACCGCGTCGCGATGATGTGGTCGCGGAAGATGTCGGCCATGGCATCGGCCACCACGAAGCGCCCGGTCGCGTCCTGCTTGGCGAGGTTGATGGCGATCGTCGCGTACTCGGCACCGGTGAGCTTGTCATACAGGAACCCGTTCAAGTCGCGCACCGTGTGCCGGATGATGGTCGGGATGTGACGCGTCGAGTCGGCGTCGCCCGCGAGCCAGATGTCTTCTGCCAGCACGTAGGCCAGCACGGTGAGCGCGGGATTGCGCGCCTTCATGGCCAGCACGATGTCGGGCCGGTAGGGCGAGATGGGGTACACGTCGAGCACCACCTCGTTGTAGCGGGCGGCGCGCCCGATCTCGAGCGTGTCGAGCGTGAGGTCGGGCTTCACGTACGGGTAGCCGCCACCGAGCACCGAACCGTAGAGCCCGACGCGCGGGTACGGCTGGGCCGCCGCCGACGCGGGAGCGATGCCGGAGGCGACAAGGGCGGTGAGCAACACCGCGGCGAGGGTCGGAGGGGTACGCATGGCAGGGTTCCCACGGGTTATCGGCGGGACCGGTGCGGGCCTGCAGCGTCCAACGAATGCCCCGCGGGGTATAGTGCTACGCATGCAATCTGCAGAGCTTTCCCCCCAAACCATTGCCGCGGTCGGTGGTAGCGGGTCAGCTATTCCACTCGCTCTGGCCACCGAGCGCGCATGGTGCCGCGAGGCGCTGCTGCGCGTGTCGCGCACGTTCGCGCTCAACATCCGCTGCCTGCGCGGCCGGATGCTCGAGACCGTGCGGCTCGCCTACCTCCTGTGCCGCGCGGCCGACACGCTCGAGGACTCATGGCCGGGACCGGCCGGCGAGATCGGCGCGCGCTTCGACGCGCTGCTCGTGGCGCTCGACGGTGACCGCGACGCGGCCCGTTCGCTCTCGGCCGGCGCCGCGGCGCAGCATGCGCGCGCCGACATGGACCTGCTCGCGCGCCTGCCCGCACTGCTGCTCGTGCTCGACTCGCTCTTGCCTGACGATGCGGCCGACGTGCGGCGCTGCGTGCGCACCATGGCACTCGGTATGAAGCGCTACGCCACTCGCGCGGCAGAGCGCGGCGCGCGCGTGCCGTACCTGGACGACGACGCCGAGCTGCACGATTACTGCTACGTGGTGGCGGGCTGCGTCGGCGAGATGCTCACGCGGCTCGTGGCGCGCGACATCACGGAGGACGACGACTGGACCGCTGCTCGGCGGTTGGAGCTGGCGCCGGTTGTGGGCGAGGCGCTCCAGCTCACGAACATCCTGCTCGACTGGCCCGTGGACGTGCGCCGCGGGCGTTGCCACATCCCGGCATCGTGGCTGGCGCTGCACGGGCTGACTCCGCGCGAACTGGTCGGCGACTCGGCGGCCGCTCGCGAGCTGTCGCTGCGGCTGGCGAGCCTGGCGCACGGCGCGATCGATCGTGTGCCCGACTACCTCGACACCATCCCCACGCGCGAGCATCGCTACCGGCTGTTCTGCCTGCTGCCGGTGCTGTGGGCACGCGCGTCTTTGCGCGTGGCGTTCGCACGGCCGGACTTTCACTGCACGCCGCGCCGGCCGAGGCTGTCGCGCGCGGCGGTACTGGGCGAGGGCGTACGTGGGCTGCTGGTGCACGCGAGCCATGGCGCGACGCGACAGGCGCTGGGCAGCGCGTACGGCGACTGACGCGTTGCGCCCCTACCCCGTCGCCTCCGGCTCGGGCACGCTCGCGCGCTCGGCCGCTTCGCGGGCCTCGCGCGCTGCGATCTCGCGCAACCGCACGCTCACCCACATCGCGCCGCCGAGCAGGACGATCGCGCAGACGCTGGTCGCCACGGGGGCGCCGAAGCGCTGCGCCACCGCGCCCGCGAACAGGGCGCCAAACGGTGACGTGCCGACGAAGAACAGCGTGTACAGGCTCATCACGCGACCGCGGTACCGGTCTTCGACTGTGAGCTGGATGAGTGTGTTCGTGCTCGACACGTAGAGGATGAGGCCGAAGCCCGCCAGCGCCGCGAACGCCGCCATGCCCGCCAGCCAGTGCAACCAAGCGAAGCCAGCGAGCCCGATGCCGCCGAGCGTGAGCCCGAGTAGCAGGTTCCGCCGTAGCGCCCAGCGCTCGCGCGTCACCGCCATGCGCAGCGCGGCCACCAGCGAGCCCGCACCGAATGCCGAGAACAGCAAGCCGTACGTACGCGCGCCAGCGTGCAGGACGTCGCGCGCATACACCGGCAGCAGCACGTTGTACTGAAACCCGACTCCGGCACAGACGGCGAGCAGCACCAGTAGTTGGCGGATGGTGGGCGTGGACCACGCGTAGGCGAGGCCTTCGCGCATGGTGGAGGCGCCGGCAGGCGGAGCGACCGCGCGCTGCGTTACGACAGCGGACGCCGCGGTCGCCGTCGCCTCGCGGCGGCCACGCATCATCGCCAGGCTCACGATCACTGCCACGAACGACAGCGCGTTCAGCCAGAAACACCACGCCTCGCCGAGTGTGGCCACCAGTGCGCCGGCCACGGCCGGCCCGAGGATGCGCGCGGCATTGAACGCTGCCGAGTTGAGCGCGATGCCGTTCGGCAGGTCCTCCTTCCCGGTCATCTCGATGACGAAAGACTGGCGTGCGGGCAGGTCGAACGTGTTGACCATGCCGTAGACGACGGCAAGCGCGAGCACCATCCAAGGTTTCACCACGCCCGTGCTCACCACGCTCGCGAGCGCCACAGCCTGTGCGAGCAGTAAGGCCTGCGTCCACAGCAGCATGGTGCGGCGGTCGCTGCGGTCCGCGATCACGCCTGCCCACAGCGCCAGCGGCAGCACCGGCGCGAACTGGGCGAACGACAGCAGCCCGAGCATGAGCGCCGAGCTGGTGAGACGGTGCATGAGCCAGCCCTGCGCCACGGCCTGCATCCAGGTGCCGATGAGCGAGATGAGCTGGCCGGTGAAGAACAACCGGAAGTCGCGGTGGCGGAGCGCGCGGAACGCCTCGGCGAGCGAGGGCTTGGGAACGGTGGGCGAAGGGGCGGGCATTGGTCGGCCAAAATAACATGAGGCGCGCGCCGCGCGAGCGCTTCAGAGCTTCGCGGCGATGACCGAGATCTCTACCAAGTAGGCCGGGTTTGCGAGTCTGGCCTCGACCGTGGCGCGCGCCGGAGGATTCGCGGGGTCGATCCACGCTTCCCAGACGGCGTTCATCTCGTCGAACGTCGCGATATCGGCGAGCCAGATCTGCGCGGATAGGAGCCCCGCGCGACCCGTGCCGGCCGCGGCGAGGCGTTCGTCGATGCGGGCGAGGATCGCTTGCGTCTGCCCGCGCACGCTGCCGCGCGGCTCGGCCGCGACATGACCCGAGAGATACACCGTGTCGCCGTGCACCACGGCGCCACTCATGCGTGGACCAGGTGCGATGCGCTGGATGCTCATGGGACCTCCATTGTTTTGATCGGCGATGACTCGGGCAGACCGTAGCATCCCCACCGCTGCGCACGCGCTGGAAACCCGCTAGCCTTGGCCTACCATGAGCTCTCCCCTCGCCTTCCCCGCCAACTTCCTGTGGGGCGCGGCCACCAGCGCGCACCAGGTGGAGGGCGGCAACACGCTCAATGACTGGTGGCGCTTCGAGCAGCGCTCGGGCGTCATCGCGGGCGGCCGCGGCAGTGGCGACGCGTGCCGGCATTGGGAGCGCTACGACGAAGACTTCGCGCGGGCAGCGGCCGATGGCCACAACGCGCATCGACTTTCATTCGAGTGGAGCCGGCTCGAGATATCGCCCGGCCAGTTCGACCCCGGTGCCGTGGCGCACTACCACACGGTGCTGGCATCGTTGCGACGCCACAAGCTCACGCCCATCGTGACGCTGCACCACTTCACGAATCCGCTGTGGATCGCCGACGCCGGCGGTTGGGAATCACGCGCCACGGTGGACCGCTTCGAGTCATTCGTTCGCTTCTGTGCACGCGAATACGGCGCGGAGGTCGACTGGTGGTGCACCGTGAACGAGCCCGAGGTGTTCGCGTTCCGCGGCTGGGTCGAGGGCGTGTGGCCGCCCGCCGTGCGCGACGACTCGCGCGCGCTGGCGGTGCTGGCCCACCAGCTTGAGGCGCATGGGCGCGCGTTCCATGTGCTGCATTCCGAGGATCGCGCGGATGCCGACGGCGATGGCATCGCGGCGCGCGTCGGCTTCGCCAAGCATCGCGTGCAGTTGCAGCCGCTGCGAGCGTGGAATCCGCTCGACCAGCTCCAGGCATTTCTGGAGGACCGCTTGTTCAACATCGCGGTGGAACGCGCCGCCATCGACGGCGTGATCGACCTGTGGGTCCCCGGCTCACGCAGCGTCCGGAGGACACTGCCGGAGCTGAAGAACACGCTCGACTGGTACGGGCTCAACTACTACACGCGTTGGATGGTGCGGTCGCTCTCAGCCGTGCCGCACGTGGCGAAGCCCGGCGCGCCGCAGAACGACCTCGGCTGGGAGCTGTGGCCGGCGGGTCTCGAGCACGCGCTGGTCGCGGCCGGTCGATTCGGGAAGCCCGTGCTGGTGACCGAGAACGGCGTGGCCGATGCGCGCGACGTGCTTCGCCCCGCCGCGCTCGTGGCATCAGTCGAGGCCATGCACGCGGCCATTGCCCGCGGGGTTCAGGTGCTGGGCTATCTCCACTGGTCGCTGCTCGACAACTTCGAGTGGGCCGATGGCTACGTCGGCCGCTTCGGGCTCTACGCCGTGGACTTCGACGACGCCGAACGGCCGCGCACGCGGCGCGGGAGCGCGGAAGTGTTCGCGCGAATCGCACGCGCGAACGCGGTCACGGATGATGCGAGGGCTGCGGCGGGTCCGGCAGCGCTCGCCGGTTAGCGTCCGCGTTTGCCGCTCCCGATACCCCCGACTAGACTCCGCGGCTTACGCTCCCTCAGGAGGCTCCCCGATGTGCCCGTTCTGCAAGGATAAGCCGTGCAAGGTACTCGAGCGGCCTGACGGCAAGCTCGTATGCGAGTGCGGCAAGCACTCGTGGCCCAACGCCGCCGTGTACGCTGAATCGCTGCGCCTCGAGAACCTCACCATGGTGAAGGCGGTGCACAACTGGACGCAGAGCTTCTAGATACCGCTCGTCAAGATCGCTCTGGCTGGAACGCACGCAGCGCCGGCGGAGCGAGGCGCTTACGCCGCTTTCCCTTGAACGAGCGCCTTCAACTCCTTGGGCACGTCGTCCAGCTCCACGAGTTCGGCGCACACGCCCCACACGCCCTTGTGGCGGGCGTAGCGCACACCCTCCTCCAGCGTCACCATACCGCCCGCGCGCAGCTCGCAGGCGATCACCTTGACCGTGCTGGTCTTGATCTCGGCCAGCACATGCTCGGCGTCGGGCATCATGCCCACCCCGCGCGGGTTCACGGGGCCCATAACGAAGTCGGGTGCCACGCCCCACGGGCCGATCCGCAGTAGCAGGTGACCGAGGTTGCGCGTCTCGAAGCCGACCACGCCGAACTTGGCGCGACCGAACTTGAGCACACGCTCGAAGAAGCGCGGCTGGTTCGCGGCCAGTGCCAGGTCGGTGACCGCGGCGGGCACCATCACGCCGCGCAGCGACTTGGCGCTGAACGTGGCGCACTCGCGCTCGATGCGCGGCAGCACGCGCGACGCCAGGTCGGCGGCCATGCTCAACGGCATCAGGCGCATGGCCACAGCCCCGGCGCGCGACGGCGACCACGAGCCGTTCTCGTCGAGGTACTCGAGCGCCAGTGCCGGCTCCCAGCGCAGGTCGTCGGCCACGGGCGTATGCGGCGTGCGGACGATGAGCGGCAGCTCCTTCTTCAGCTCCGCCAGCGCCAGACGCACGTCGTTCGTGGGCGGCACCACCAGCGCCTCGGCGCCCACCGCCACGGCTTTCACCAGTGCAACAGCCAGCGATTCGGGCTCCTTGAATCGCGACGCCACTTCGAGATGCCGGTCGCGAGTGGTGCGCACGGGCTGGCCGAGCGACGACACGCCGAGCAGCAGCTTCGGCACCTCGGGAACCATGCGCTTCACGACGCCACCTCGCGTTCGACGCCATCGGCCTGGATGCTCTGGCGCACCGCGTCCACAGTGCGGGCCACGCCCGCGGCGCGCGACACCGACAACGCGCTCGCGACCGACGGGTCACCGGCAAGGAGCTTCAAGAATCCCTCCACCACCGCCGAGTGGTCGCCACCGTCGAATTGTGTCGAACTCGACTCGCTCGCCGCCACGATGCGGCCCTGGAGCGAAGCCATGTCCATCTCGAGCGCGTCGTCCGACATGATGATGCGGCCCTCTGCCCCGGCGCATTCGATCACCATCGCGGCGCTCGGGTAGTCGGGGACGCTCCACGATGCCTCGAGCTTCGCGGTCAGGCCGCTGGCGAAGCGTGCGTCGAGCTGGCACTCGTCGATCCACGTGCCATAGAGCCGCTGGCCCTTGGCCTGCACCGCGGCGATGGGCCCGAACGCCGAGTCCAACAACAGCAGCAGGTCCGCAAGCAGAAAGTCGAGCACGTCGCGGCCGGGATCGATGAGCGGCGAGAATACGCGCGACACCGACGCCGATGCGCGCACATGGCTGATGCGCTCCGCCGACAGCGCGCCGGTGCGGCGCGCGCGCGCGAACAGCGGATGGAACATCACCGGCGCGCCGGCGGCCACCGGCCGCTCGCTGCCGGCGAGGTGGGCCTGGATGCGCGTCGCGATCTCACCCGGCATGGCGTGCAGTCCGGTCACCAGCACGGACAGCCCGCCCTTCACGGCGGCCTCGACCAGCACCACGGACTCCTCGGGCGGTGCGCACACGATGAGCGAGTCGCAGGAACGCTTCTCGAGCCAGCGCGTGAGCGTCGCCTCGCTGGGTGCCGTGAACCCGACACCGCGCACGAAGCGGCGCAGTTCGTTCCTCGGCTCGACGAAGCCCGCCAGTTCGGCGGAAGGGTGCATGGCGAACGCGCACGCGTGATCGAGCCCGGCGCGGCCCAACCCGGCCACCACGACGCGCTCGCGCAGCGCGGGCCCTGGCTCGCGGTGCGTGTCGTCCTCTGACCTGGCGGTGGACTCTCGTGACATCGTGGCGTCTTCCTTGTCGCTCTGGTGAGCCAATAAACTAGCGTCCGGGCAGCCGCGCGGCAACTGCGAGCGTTGCGCCGCGGGCTGGCGTGCGGTGGCGGCTCACGCGCTCAACTTGAACTGGATCTTCACGTCCTCGCGATCGACCTCGCTGACCTTGAACAACGCAGCATGCGTCAACTGCATACCCTGCGCCACCCACGAGTCTGGAATTTGCTCGAGCCGGGTGTTGAACAGCGTCACCACGTCATTGTAGAACTCGCGCCGGTCGGCGATCTGGTTCTCCAGCTCGCTGATGCGCTGCTGCAGCGCACGAAAGCCCTGATCCGCCTTCAAGTCCGGATAATTCTCCGCCACCGCCATGAATCCACCCAGCGCGCGGCCGATCTGGCTCTCGGCCTCGGCCCGCTGCGGCACCGTGGTTGCCCGGGCCACCGCCCCGCGCGCCTCGGACAGCTTGTCGAACACGGCACGCTCGTGCTGCATGTACGCCTCGCACGTGCTCACGAGCTTCGGCAGTTCGTCGTGGCGCTGCTTCAGCAGCACGTCGACGTTGGCCCACGACCGGCCGATGTTGTTCTTCATCTCGACCAGGCCATTGTAGATCGACAGGAAGTATCCCACCGAGCCCACGACCGCGAACCCGATCACGGTCGTCCACAGGATCTCCTCAGGATGCATCGTCTCCTCCGTCCTTGGGGCCGCCGTGGGGCGGCGACCGTCAATGCGGCAAGTGCAGCTCGCCGCTCTTCGCCAGCTCGATCAGGCACCACACCCCGAACAGCGTCAGCGCCGGGCCACCCACCAGGCCGCCGAACGCCTTGAAGCCGTACTCCATTGTCATGGTCTTCTCGCTGCGTTCGCTGATGATGAACGCCGCGTCGTCCTTGCCGCGCCGGATCACGGCGCAGCACTCGCCGTCGAGCGTGCGCACGTGCGTGGCGCCGACCGCGTCGGTGCCGGTGGCC
>JAYVCN010000032.1:0-6417 GCA_043749875.1 Candidatus Eiseniibacteriota bacterium
AGCCCCGGCACGACGAAACCCCACGCCTGCCAGAACACGATCGGCAGCGCCAGCCCGAGGCCGAGGATGAAGGTGAGCTTGAACCGCTCGTTGAATGCCTCGAATGGCGACAGCACGATGGCCGTCTTGACCGTGCGCGCGATCAAGTCCTCGAGCACACGCGGCGCCATGTACCAGCCACCCGCCATGCCCACGGCGATCGCGAGCGATGACTTCCACAGGGCCTGGCGCAGGTCCTCCAGGTGCTGCATGAAGGACATCGGAGCCGACTCCTCGACGACCTCGAGGTCGTCGTCCGGAGCCGTGTCTGCGGGCGCCCGATGCGGGTTGTTCATGCTGCGTCGCAGCCTTCCCGGGATGCAGTCACGTCGCCGGCGAGGACGGTGGTCTCGACTCCCGTGCTCGTGCGCAGCACCAGGCCGCCATCACGGTCCAGCCGCTGCGCGATGCCCTGCACGGGCCCCGCGGGCGTGCGCACCAGCACCCACTCGCCCCAGTGGGCTCCCCAGCGCGACCACTCGGCCAGCACCGCCGCACCGCTCCCCCCCTGGAGTTCGTTCCACAACGGTTCCAGCCGCGTGAGGAACTCGGCCGCCGCGTCCTCGATGCTGGCCGTCGCACCCTCGAGCGCGAGGGACGTGGCGGTGTCGCGCAACTCCTCGGGAAATTCCTCGCGCGTGTGCGCCACATTGAGCCCGACGCCGATCACCACCGCCTCGCCGGACCCACCCTCGTCAGGGGTGCCGGACCCACGCATCGGTGGGGTGCGCACGCGCCGCACCTCGCACAGCACGCCGGCGAGCTTGCGTCCGTTCACGAGCACGTCATTGGGCCACTTGAGGCGCGCGGCGCGCACGCCGAGCGCATGGCACGTCTGCGCCGCCGCGAGCCCGGCGGCGAGCGGGATCGCGCCCGCCTGCCGCACATCGCAGCCGAGTCGGAGCGCCACCGACAGCGCCAGCCCGCGCCCGGGGACCTGCGTCCACGCGCGGCCGGCGCGGCCGCGGCCGCGCGTCTGCTCCAGCGCCACCACCACCGCGCCATCGCCGAGCGCGGGGAGCGCGTCCCATGCGTCCGCGTTCGTGGACGCAGTGGTCGCGAGCACGCGCAGGACCCGCCCGAGGCGGAGCGTACCGAGTCGCGACATGAAGCGCGTGCGGTCGAAGTCGTCAACCAACTTCTTCGATCTCCAGGCTCAGGTCCAGAGCGGGCGCGGAATGCGTGATCGCGCCCACAGACAGGTAGTCCACGCCGGTCTCGGCGTAGGCGCGGATCGTGGTCAGGTCGAGGCCACCCGACACCTCGACCTCCGGCCAGCGGCGCGCCCCGTCGCGTACGCGCGGATGGTCGGGCGGGTTCTGGGCGTACCAGCGGTCCACTTCCTCGACGCAGCGGCGCACCGTCTCGGGCGGCTGGTTGTCGACGAGGATGCGGTCCACTTCGGGGCGGAGCGCCTCGCGCAATTGGTCCAGCGATTCCACCTCGACCTCGAGCAGCAGGTCGCGCCGGGTGCGCTGGATGCGGTCGATGGCGTTGGTGAGCCCGCGCGCCGCCCGGATGTGATTGTCCTTCACCAGGTACATGTCCCATAGCGCGAGCCGGTGATTCTGCCCGCCGCCGCACAGCACCGCGTACTTCTCGAGGATGCGCAGCCCCGGCGTGGTCTTGCGCGTGTCGAGGATGGTCGCTTCGGTACCGGCGATTGCCTGCACGTATTTCCGCGTCAGGGTCGCGACGCCCGACAGGCGCATGAGGAAGTTCAACGCGGTGCGCTCGGCGGTCATGATGCTGGCCGCCGATCCGGTCACGGTGGCGAGCGCGGCCCCGGCCGGCACCTCCTGCCCATCCCGAGCCACGGGCTTGAACTTGAGCGAGGCGTCCACCTCGCGGAACGTCAGCCCGGCGATGTCGATGCCCGATACGATCCCCGGCGCCTTGGCCACGATCGCGGCCCGCGCGCCGACGTTGGACGGCACGGCGTTCAGCGTGGTCACGTCGCCCGTGCCCACGTCCTCGGACAGCGCGAACTTAACCAGCGGCAGGAAACTCTCGTGCACGCTATCTATCCTTTCCGAACCGGCGTTTGACGTTGCGCGGTTCGCGCCCCGGCTTGACCCCTTGCGCGCGCGCGAACGAGGCCACCGTTTCGCCACCGCGCGCCATGACCAATGCCGCGCGCACGTCGTCGATGCGATCGCGCAGGCTCGCGGCGAGCTCGAACTCCAGGGCGCGTGCTGCGGCCAGCATCTCGCCCTCGAGCTGGGCCAGCAAGCGCTCGGAGTCGTCGCCCAGCAACACCGCGTCCTCCACGCCGGCCTTGTCGCCACGGCCGATGGCGTCGGCGACGCTGGTGGCGCGCAGGATCTCCTCGACGGTCTTCAAGATGGTGCGCGGCGTGATGCCGTGCTCGAGGTTCCAGGCGTGCTGCTTCTCGCGCCGGCGGTTCATCTCGCTGATCGCGCGCCGCATGGAATCCGTGATCTTGTCGCCGTAGAAGATGACCCGGCCGCCGGCATTGCGCGCGGCCCGGCCAGCCGTCTGGATGAGCGAGCGCTCGGAGCGGAGGAACCCCTCCTTGTCGGCGTCGAGGATCGCGACCAACGACACCTCGGGCAGATCGAGCCCCTCGCGCAGCAGGTTGATGCCCACGAGCACGTCGAAGTCGGCGAGCCGCAGGCCGCGCAGGATCTCGACGCGCTCGAGCGTGTCGATGTCGCTGTGCAGGTAGCGGACTTTCACTCCCATCTCGGTCAGGTAGTCGGTGAGGTCCTCGGACATGCGCTTGGTGAGCGTGGTCACCAGTGTGCGCTCTCTTCGCTCGACCCTGACACGGATCTCCGCGAGCAGGTCGTCGACCTGGCCGTCGACCGGCTTGACCACCAGTTCGGGATCCTCGAGCCCGGTGGGCCGGATGATCTGCTCCACCACCACGCCCTTGCACTTCTGCAGCTCGTACTCGCCGGGCGTGGCGGAGATGTAGACGATCGGGCCGACCAGCGCCTCGAACTCCGGAAACCTGAGCGGGCGGTTGTCGAGCGCGCTCGGCAGCCGGAAGCCGAAATCCACGAGCGTCTGCTTGCGCGAGCGATCGCCCTCGTACATGCCGCCGATCTGCGACACGGTGACGTGCGACTCGTCGATGATGGTGAGGAAGTCGGCCGTGCCATCGGCCGCGCGCGGGAAGTAATCCAGCAGACAGCCCGGCCGCTCTCCGGGCGCGCGCCCGGACAGGTGACGCGAGTAGTTCTCGACCCCCGGGCAACTGCCGTGAGCGGCGAGCAGCTCGAGGTCGTACTCGCTGCGTTGTTGCAGGCGCTGTGCCTCGAGCAGCTTGCCCTCGCTGCGCAGCACCGCCAGCCGTTCGCGCAGTTCCGCGCGGATGCTGCCGAGTGCAGCCTTGATGCGGACCTCCGGGGTCACGAAGTGCTTGGCGGGATACAGCGCCAGCCGGTCCATGACGCGCAGGGTCTTACCCGTCACCGGGTCGACCGTGGCGAGCCGCGACACGCTGTCGTCCTCGAGTTCGATGCGGACGTGGAAGTCCTCATAGGCCGGCTTCACCTCGACCACGTCGCCGCGCACGCGGAACTGGCCGCGCGACAGGTCGAGGTCGGTGCGCTGGTACTGGATCGCCACGAGCTGGTCGAGCAGCTCGCGCCGCCGCAGGGTGGTGCCGGCGCGCATGTCGATGCGCATGCCCTTCCAGTCTTCCGGGGTGCCCAATCCGTACAGGCACGACACGCTCGCGACGATGACCACGTTCTCGCGCTCGAGCAGCATCGAGGTGGCCTGCAGCCGCAGGCGGTCGATATCGTCGTTGATGCTGGCGTCCTTCGCGATGTAGGTATTCGTGGACGGGACGTACGCCTCGGGCTGGAAGTAGTCGTAGTAGCTCACGAAGTAGCCGACGCCATCGTCGGGGAAGAACTGCTTGAATTCCCCGTACAGCTGGGCCCCGAGCGTCTTGTTGTGCGAGATGACCAGCGCCGGCCGCCCCCACTGCGCCAGCACGTTGGCGATTGTGTAAGTCTTGCCGGAGCCGGTGACGCCCAGCAGCGTCTGGTGCGACTGGCCCGCGCGCAGCCCGGCGACGAGCTCGGCGATGGCCTGGGGCTGGTCGCCCGCGGGCGAATAGGGAGATTGGAGATGGAAGCCCATGGAAGGGCGAGGGTAACCGAGGGTGCGGCAGGGGTCGAGGCGGTGCTACAAATGGTGGCATTCGCCGTGCTGGAGTTCCCCCGAGATGGAGTGCCCCCATGCGCATCGACATCCGCCTGTTCATCCCGCTGCTGGCCGCCGCCTCGATGGCCGGGGCAGCGCCCCCCGGCCCGCAGCACTACATCTTCTTCAATCGCGACCGGGTGCGCATTCGTGACGCCGCGCTCCTCGGCACGCCGGCCATCGCCGGGGCAGAGCTCAAGTACACGTGGAAGGAACTGGAGCCAAAACGCGACGCTTACGCGTTCGCTCCCGTGCTCGCCGACCTGGCGTTCCTCGAGGCGCACCACAAGCGGCTCGTGATCCAGCTGCAGGATGCGACGTTCGACGAACGTCTCAACGTGCCGGACTACTTGCGCGCGGACTCCAGCTTTCACGGCGGCGCGGCACGAAAGTACGCGGCGGAGAGCGCCACTGACACGCTCGCGCGCTTCGCAGGCTGGGTGGCCAGGCGCTGGGACCCTGCGGTCCAGGCGCGGTTCGCCAAGCTGCTCCAGGCGTTGGGCGGGCAGGTGGGCCCGCGCATCGAGGTGCTCGTGCTGCCGGAGACCGCGGTGGAGTTCGGCGGCGGCGAGCGAAACCGGCCCGCGGGGTTCACGTTCGAGGCGTACGTGGACGGCATCAAGGCGCAGATGCTGGCCGCGCGCGCGGCGTTCCCGGCCGCGCGCGTGATCCAGTACGCGAATTTCATGCCCGGAGAATGGCTGCCCAAGAACGACCACGGCTACCTGCGTGCGGTGTACGCGCTCGCGGACAGCGTCGGCGTCGGCGTGGGCGGGCCTGACCTGATGCCGCACCGGAAAGAGCTGCGAGCGCACAGCTACCCGCTCATCGCAGCACGCCGGCGACCCGGCGTCCCTGCGGGCGTCGCGGTCCAGAACGGCAACCTCGCCGCGAGCGACCCCGTGACGGGCCGCCCCGTCACGGTGCCGGAGTTGTTCGCGTTCGCGCGCGATTCGTTGCGCCTGGACTACATCTTCTGGGGCACGCAGGAGCCGTACTACTCGCGCGACGTGCTGCCGTGGCTGCGCGGCCAGCCCGCCGCGCCGGCGCGGCGCTGAACGCCCGGCGTCCCGCCGCGACTCCGGTGCCTCTGGTCTACCAGCGCTGCCGCGCCGTATAGCCGAGCACGACTTCCTTGCCGGCGGGCACGTGCACGGTGAACTTGATCAGGTTGGCGTCGGCTCGCGACGCGGGCAGCGACGACTGGATGACCTCGACGTCACCGCCCGCCGGCTCCTCCACCGCGATCGTGGCGTCGGCCGTCTTGCGATTGCGGAGCTTGATCTCGACCGCGTATTCGCGCTCGCGGTCGCTCACCCGGCGCTCGGAGGTGACGTGGCGTTCGGCGGCAAGGTCGAACGCGTAACCGAGGTCGAGCGTGAGCTTCTCGTCGACCGCCGTGTGCTTGACGTTGGTCTCACCGGTGAGCTGCAGATCCTTGTCGGAGTCCGGCGCATAGCAGCGCACGCGGCCCGCGGGGATCGGCACTCCCACGCCGTCCTTCGCCGAGTTCACCAGCTCGAGCTGCGCCTGTACGCCGCTCGGATTGCCGGCGCGGTAGCTGTAGAGCGGTTTGACCGCCACGGCCTTGGGCTCGAGCAGCACCAGCGTCTGGCTCTCGCGGTCGCGCAGCGTGACCGTGCCGGGCAGCGTGTACAGGTGATAGTCCGAGAACGACTGCTCCGCCGGCGGCCCGCCGGGGGCACCGTCGGCCGCCGACGCCTTCATCATCATCGCGATCTCCCGCGGTGGCACGGCCGCGTTCACGCGCGACACGTCGCCGGCGATGAGCTTGACGCGTGCGTCCGCGTACGTGCGGCCGGTGGTGTTCTCCACGCGCACCACCGCCGACCACTGCGCCGAAGTCTCACCGCTGCGCACGAGCGTGTGCTCCGCGGACCACGACAGCCCGCCGGTCAAGTACAGGAGTTCCGCGCTGCCGGCACCCGGCTTGCTGCCGTCCACCACGGCCTCGATGGCCGGGCGGAGCGACAAGCCCGCTTCGGGTTTCGCGAGCCGCACCTCCTGCATGGCCTCGCGCGACAACATGACCAGCGCGCCGTCGTCGCCGCGCACCACCAGCCAGCCACCGTCCGCCGACAGCAGCGCACCCTCGGTGACGCGCTCGTTCTTGGACACCACGCGCACACGCGCGCCGATGGCGTGCTCCAGGAGTCCGTCGCCGGTCGCCACGTC
>JAYVCN010000033.1:0-3654 GCA_043749875.1 Candidatus Eiseniibacteriota bacterium
CTCGCTGAAGTACCGCGTCGCGACGTAGAACTGGCTGCGCATGAGATCGCCCTTGTAGCCGTCGATGGGCTCGAAGCAGGTGCCACTGTATCCGGGCGAGACGCAGTTGCCGAGCTTGGTGCCATTCCGCGACGTGAAGGTGGCGGTGCCGACTTTGCCGTAGGGGAAGTTGCCGCGCTCGCTGTTCACCTTGGAATCGGTCGGGTAGATGATCCACAGGTCCGAGAACATCGGCAGCACGCTGCCACCGAACCACGACTGCGGGAACGAGTGCTCGCGGTTGTAGGCGATGCCCTCGCTGCCGCCCGAACCCAGCGGGCCGAACGCGAACTCGTACGGCGGGGTGCCGCCAGGGACGTCGGAGTACACATCCCACACGTTGCCGTCCGGACGCTTGTCGGTGTTGTGGAAGGCCGTCGCCGTGAAGCTGTAGGTGAGGCTGGTATGCCCCTTGATGATGTTGTGGAGCGCGATGAGCAGCGCCGAGCCCCGCAGGCCGGTGGCGGCACTGTAATAACCGGCAGGAATCGACACATCGACGAAGTGGAAGCCGAATGTCGCGTTGTTCGTGTAGTGCGCGGCAAGGTCGCCCACGCCGTTCACCGTGAGCGTCCGGTCACCGGCGGGGATGGCGCGCACCGTGATCGTCACCTGTGAGGGGCTGCCGGCGTCCCGGACCGCGTTCACGGCGACAAGTCCATTGATGCTGTAGTCGCTCGGTGTCTGCGAGGTCACGGGGTCGAGCGGAGTGTTGAAGAACACTTGCAGCGTCGAGTCGCTGGCCTCGTAGACCGACGTGATGACCGGCGCCCCGCTGCTGCTGCCGCCCGTGCCGGAGACGGTGTAATTGAGCACCGGCGACTGGACGGTCACGGAGTCGTCGGCGGCCGTGACCTGATAGTAGACGACCGTACCGCCGGCCTGCGCCGGGATCGGCACCGCGGTCTGCCAGAAGTTCCCGGTCGCGGGCGCCATGCTGATGATGTTCGGGAGCGACACGCTGCTCGTGCCCCACGCCAGCGAAACAGCATTGAGCGCGCGTGCGTTGTCGACCACGCCGGCCTGGACCGTGACGCCGAGCGTGTCGAGCGGCGTCGCCGGGATGGTCGAGAAGCTCGACATCACCGGCCCCCCGGGACCGCCCCCACCGATCACGGTGCCGGTCACCGCCACGTTGTCGATCGAGGCCTTGGGACGTGCGCCCGAGGAACCCGCGGGACCGGTGCCGTTGTAGTCGTAGAAGCGGATGCGTGCGGTCGGGCAGTTCGTGAACGCCGGCGGCAGTGACACCAGCGCGATCTGCTGCAAGAACGCGACGTTGTTCGTGAAGTTGACCACCGAGGCAGCGGTCAGCTCGGTGAACGTCGTGCCGTCGATGCTGGTGTAGACGCGCAGTGAACCGTTGCGATTGCCGGTGGTGTTGAACACGGTCGCGAAGTCGTAGCTCAAGGTGCCCGCGGTGACGCCGGTGAAATCGAGAAATATGTCGATGGCGTCCGCGTTGATGTTGTCGGTGCCGTTCGTGGACAGCAGCTGGATGTTGCCGGAGCCCTTCTGCACGCCGCCCGCGGTGTTCGTTACGAATGCCGCCGTGCTCACCGTGATCTTGACACCGTCGGGGATCGTCCCGGTGGCGTTGATGCCGACCGACGACCAGTACTGAGCGCCGATGCCGGAGGCGAAGTTATTGGTCCAGTTCGCGATGTCGTTGAAGTTCTCGGAGTAGTTGCCGCTCGACATCGGGAACGGAGTGGCTGCAAGCCCGGTCGAAACGGCCGGGCCGAAGAGCGACGCGAGCACCAGCAGTGGGGCGAGGAATCTCAGGGGCGAGGTACGCAAGGATGGAGGCCTTTCAGTCTGGGTCTCCGCGCGCGGCACCAAGCGGATTGCCGGAGCGATGCCTCGCGAAGGAGGCGCTCCGACGGGTGACGGACGAGGCCGAAGGTACGCTGGAATCGAGCCAGAGTACCCCCGCCGCGAGCGCTCGCAAAGGGAGTTCACGTGTGCCCGGGGGAAGCCGGGCAGACTGGACGACGGCTACCTGGGCCCAGCGGACTTGGACATCCGGGGGACGTCGATCCCCAGTGCCGTGGCGAGGTCGATCTGGTGTTCCTGTTCCTGCACCAGGATCGTGCGGATCTGCTCGGCCATCGCGTACTCCTCCAATGCCTCGCACTGGCGGACGCGTTGCTGGTAGTTGCGAATGGTCTCGGTCTCGTTGTCGAGGTCGAACCTGAGCATGTCGGCGGCGACGGACGAGGTCTTGACGGGTCGGGCTACCACGTTGGGTACTCCGCCGAGGTAGTCGATCTGCTTGGCGATGGCCAACGCGTGCTGCAGTTCCTCCCCGGCATGCAGCTCCAGCTCCGAGGCGATCTTCATGTACTCAGCGCCCTTGATGACCTGAGAGTAGACGATGTAGGCGATGATCGCCTGGTACTCGCGACTCAGGTCCCCGTTCAGGGCATCGATGAGCTGCTGCCGCGATTCATCGGCGGCGGTCGACTGTTTCGCATTCATGACGGTGGCCTCCGTGCAGGAGTTGTGGGACCCACATCCACGCGAAAAAGATGCGGGAGGGCTCGTTGCCGGCGGCCGGCCCCGACCCGGGGACGGCCACGTCCGGCAGGGCGCGAGCTCTCGTCGCCTGTGGGACTGGCAGGAACTTCTTTCAAACTTGTGGTGGCGAGTTCAATCACCCCCGGCCTCGTGGCCTCCGCTTCGCTTCGACCTCGACGCCGAACTTCTCGGCCGCGGACAGGATGCGCTTCCACGCCGCGGCACGCTCCGCAGCGCTCACACCCTTGACCTGACCGAAGCGAGCAATCGCATTGCGCACATGACTTGCGTCTTCGAGGGGCTCCTTGCGCTCTTTCGGGAACGCAAAGGCCCCCGGCCGAATCGCGGTGCGCTTCTTGCTGTCGAGTGTTCCCATTGAGCACGTTCTCCTGGTTAGCCTGTGGGCTCGCGGGCGGGATTTCGCGGCGCGGACATACGAGCACATACGCACGGCGCGTGCCAACCTCGGCGACAGTTCGCGCTCGGCCGCCGCAACGCACCGCAGACACAAAGGAGAACCGGCCACTCGCCTTGCCCTGGCGACGCTGGGAGCGACTCGCGCGCTCACTTCCGGGTGCGTTTCGAGCCTTCGCCGGTCGGTCTCCAGTGTCGAATGTCGACGTGCGCAGCTTCCACTTCCAGCCCGTCCGCGCGATCGACTCGCCGGGCACCGCGGTGAGCAGGACGATGGGTGCCGTCCAGATGGCCACGCGCAGCGCGGGCTTCGCGACCCACTTTGGAGGTGCCGCCGGCGTGGAGGAACCAGCAGGCGGCGTGCGTCTTCTAGGGCGACTTGTCGGACGAGAAGCGGACGTCGCGATTCAAGCGGCGACTCCGGTGGCTTCGCATGCTGAGTGCAGTCCGCGGCATACCCAGCGTGGAGCTACCCCTCACCCCGCCAGCACGATCTTCCCGATCGTCGCCCGGCTCTCGATGAGCCGGTGCGCCTCGGCCGCTTGGGCGAGCGGCAGCGCGCGATCGATCCTGAAGCGCAGCGAGCCGTCGGCGGCCCATGCGACCAGGTCGCGGCGAGCCTGCGCGGCTACGAGAGGCTCGTGCCGCTCGTCGAGCCCGAACGCGCTGATCTTGAGCGAG
>JAYVCN010000034.1:0-2842 GCA_043749875.1 Candidatus Eiseniibacteriota bacterium
GGGCTCGCGCCGGCGCGAGCACTGCTGGCGATGACGCCCGCAGCTTGGGCCCCGGACGATTACCTGCGCGAATACCAGACCGGCGGCGTGGGCTACTACGTGACCGGGTTGCGCATCCTGCAACCGGTGCCGTGGCTGCTCGGATGCGTGGCGGCATTGCTGGCGCTCGCAGGCGCACCATTGCTCCGCGGTCCGTGGCGCACCGCCTCAGGCGGCCGCGCGCTGCGCGTGCTCGGCGCATACGTGCTCATCTTCCTGGCAGTGTCGTGCGCATACAGTTCCAAGAACATGCGCTTCCTGTCGCCCATCTACGCGCCCGTGGCGATGCTGGCGGCGTCACTGGTGGTGAGCACGCTGGTCTGGCTGCGCGCGCGCGTGCCTTCGGCGGCGTGGCGCGGCGGCGTCGCGCTCGCCTCGGGACTACTGTTGTTCGCAGCGTGGTCGGACGCGCGACGCTTCGACCACTACTTCAACCAGCTCCAGATCCAGGACCTCGCGACGCCGTGGTTCACGAAGGCGGACGCGCGGAAGTTGTAGCCCTACTCCGCCCCCGCCCGCATCGGCGCATCACTGCGCTCGGCCAGACCCAGCGCCCTGGCGATGCTGCGCGCTGCGCGCTTGCCGTCCTGCACCGCCGTCACCACGAGCTCGCCGCACCCGACTTCGTCGGGTCCCCGGGCGTCGCCGCCCACCCATAGCTTGGGATTGCCGGTGCGCCCCGTGCCGGCTTCCGCCTGCACGCGCCCCTTCGCGTCGGTCTTCACGCCCGCGAAAGCCAGCGCCAGCGAGCCCAACGAGCTCTGGCCGATGGCCAGCACCGCCAGCTCGCACGGGAACTCGCGGCTGTCGGCGAGCCGAACGGCCCTGAGCTTGCCGTCTTCACGCACGAACGCCGCCGGCGTGGCGCGTTCGATCAGTCGCACGCCTTCCGAACGCGCGTGCTCCATCTCGTGCTTGTAGCCGCTCATGTCGGCCTCGCTGCGGCGGTAGAGCATCGCCACGTCGCGCACGCCCAGCTTGGCGAGCTCCCGCGCGGCATCAATCGCGGTATTGCCGCCGCCGATCACGACGGCAAGAGTCACCCCCGCGAGCGCGTAGCCAGGCTCGAGCTTCAACCGCTCGATCCACGCCACGGCACCGGTCACGCCGTCGCCCTCGGCACCGGGGATTTCGAGCGAAGCATCGGCGCCAAGACCGCAGCCGATGAACACGGCGTCGTGGTCTTTGAGCAGCTGTTCGGGCGTGAGGCCAGAGCCCACTTCGACGCCAGTGCGAATCGTCACGCCCAGCGAGCGGATGAACTCCACCTCGGCAGCACCGCCCTCAGCGTGCATCTTGTACGGCGCGACACCGGTCACGTTGAGACCGCCAGCGAGCGAGCGCTTCTCGTAGACCGTCACGCTGCAGCCTTCGAGCGCCAGGTACCCGGCGCACGCGAGCGACGCCGGCCCCGCACCCACGCACGCGACTTTCTTACCATTCGCGGGCGCCTTGGGCAGCAGCATGGCCGCGACACCCGACAGCATGATCTTCTCGGTCGCGTAGCGTTGCAGTCGCCCGATGGCGATGGGCGTGCGCTCCCAAGCGTTATACACGCATGCGCCGGCGCACAGCACCTCGACCGGGCACACCCGCGCGCACGAATAGCCGAGGATATTCGCCGACAGGATGGCGCGCGCAGAACCGCGCACGTTCTCGGTGCCGATCTTGCGGATGAACGTCGGGATGTCGATGCCGGTCGGGCAGGCTGCGATGCACGGCGCGTCGTGGCAGTAGAGGCAGCGGTTCGCCTCGGCGATGGCCTCGCCGTCCGAGTAGAGCGGCTTGGCGTCGGCGAGCCGCGATTCGAGCCGGCCGCCCGGCAGCAGCATCACGTCGGGCGCAGGGCTCACACCTTCACCTCCGGATTGCGCGCGAAGTGGGTGGGCTTCCGCGCGATGAATCGGCCGGCGCCCTTCTCGGCCATGAGCTTGCCGTTGTCGAACGCCACCCGGCCGCCCACGATGGTCTTCTCGAGTTTGCCCTTCACATCGAAGCCCTCGAAGATGCTGCGGTCGGCTTTGCTGAAATGCGACTTCGCGCTGCGCACAGACTTGCCCTCAGGGTTGAACACGATCAGGTCGGCGTCCATCCCGACCGACACGGCACCCTTTTTCTCGAGCCCGAAGATGCGTGCGGGAGCTGATGCGCCGAGCTCGACGAGGCGTTCCAACGTGAACCGACCGTCCACGACGCCATGCGTGTACAGGATCGCGAGCCGGTCCTCGATGCCCGCGGCGCCGTTGGGGATCTTGGTGAAATCCTTCGCACCCATCTTCTTCTGCTCGTGCGTGAATGGGCAGTGGTCGGTGCCAATCGAGTCGAGCATGCCATTCGAGAGCCCGGACCACAGCGCGTCGTGGTGCCCGAGGTGCAGCGGCCGGATGGGCGGGCTCATGACGTAGGTGGATCCGCCGAAGTCCGGCGCGTCGAACACCCGGTCGTCGAGCAGCAGGTACTGCGGGCAGGTCTCACCGTAGCACTTCTGCCCCGCGAGCTTGGCGCGCTCCAGTGCATGCATCGACTCGCGACAGGTCATGTGCACAATGTACGCGGCGGCGCCATGCAAGCGCGCCATGGTCAGTGCGCGCTCGGTGGCCTCGCCCTCCACGGCGCTCGGGCGCGACACCGGGTGGTACTCGGGACCCGTGTGGCCCGCGGCGAGCAGTTCTCTCTGCAGGTTCCACACCGCGTCACCGTTCTCCGCGTGCACCGTCACCACCGCGCCGGTCTCGGCGGCCACTTTCATCACCTGGTAGAGCGCGTGGTCGTCCACCATGAGCGCGCCCTTGTAGGCCATGAA
>JAYVCN010000035.1:0-5426 GCA_043749875.1 Candidatus Eiseniibacteriota bacterium
CGATGCGACCACCACCTTGCGGGTGAGTTCCTGCCACGGGCCCGTCGCGGCTTCGTCCGCCGCCGGCGGCAGGCGGCGCGACGCTGCGCGCAGGGAACCGCGCAGCGCCTGCTTCACGCGCCGGTCCTCGCCCGAGTGGTAGGACAACGTCACCACGACCCCTGCGTCGGCCATGACCTCGGGCAGCCACTGGAGGCTTGCCTCGAGCTCGGCCATCTCGTCGTTGACCCACACACGCAGCGCCTGGAACAGCGGCGCGATCGCGCCCGGGCTCGCGTCTCGCAGAACGCGGCCCCCGAGCGCGGCCAGCTGTCGCGTGCTGTGCAGCGTTCCGCCGTGCAGCGCGGCAAGGATCTCGCGCGCGAGGGCGCGGGCGCGCGGCAGATCGCCGTGCGTGCGCAGCACGTCCGCCAGCTCCGCCTCCGTGGTCGCGGCCAACCGGTCTGCGAGCGTGGCGCCGCGGCTCGGGTCCATGCGCAGATCGAGCGGACCGTCGTGCCGGTAGCTCATGCCGCGCGCGGGATCGTCGATCTGGCGCGACGACAGTCCGTAGTCGAACAATGCGCCCGCGAGTTGCTCGCCGCCGAGCGCCGCGTGGGTCACGGGCAACTCGCGGAACGTGCCGTGCGCGAACGTCACGCGATCCCCGAAACGAGCGAGGCGCTGGCGCGCAAAGGCGAGGGCCGCCGGGTCGCGGTCGCTGCCAAGCAGGCGGAGCCCGGGCGAAGCCTGCAGCAGCGCTTCCGAGTGGCCGCCGTCACCGAGCGTGGCGTCGAGATAGAGTCCGGGCCCGGGACGCAGGAAGGCGAGCGTCTCGCGCACGAGCACCGGTTCATGACGCGCGCTCACGCTCGAGGCCCGCGGCCGCCGGCACCGCATCCAGCAGGTCCGAAGCATTCGGCCAGCAGCACAGCTTCGATTCGCAGCCCGCGATCCGGAACAGGTCGCGCAGGTAGCGGGACAGGCCGCACAGCACCACCGCTCCCGCCCGCGCCTCGAAGCGCACCAGCGCGTCGGCGAGCCTCGGCACCAGCCGGTAGTCCACGTGCAGGAGTTGCGAGCAATCCACCACCAGGCGCGCTACTCCCCGGGCCGCGAGATCGTCGAGCGCCCGCTCGATGCCCCGCTCCGCCGACAGGTCGACCCAGCCGCGCAGTGCGAGCAGTCCCACCCGGCCCGCGGGACGCTCGTGCACTTCCAGCCGCGCCGCGGCGCCATGACGGCCCCGCGTGAACTGGAGATTCATCACCACGGACGTGCGGACCTCGGGCGATCCCGTGTGCGCCACCATCACTCGCCTCCCAACACCTTCTCTGCGAGCGCATCATAGTCGGCCGATTCGGGGACCAGTGCGGACTGGAACCGCTCGGGCGACCAGATCTCGATGCGACCAACTTGGCCATGCAGTAAGGCATCCTTGCCGAGTCCTGCATGGCCCATGAGTGACGGTGTGATCGTGATGCGTCCTTGCCCATCCACCGCCACTTTTCCAGCTCCCACCAGCGCCGTCCGCGCGAACGCCCGGTGTTCCCTGGGCCCCATCGACAGACGCTGGAGAAGATCCTCGAGCCGCTTCCAATCCTCTTCGGCGTACAACCACAGACAACCGTCGAGTCCCCGCATCAGTACGAATTTCGTGAGCGGCGTCTTGCTGCCTCCCACGCGGCGCATCGCCGCGGGCACCACGACGCGATTCTTGTCGTCGATCGAATAGGTCTCGGTGCCCAGGAACGTCGCCATCGCGCATTGGCTCCACGGGGATCCACTGCTTCCCCTCTTCTACCATGAATCCCCACGGCTCCCCACAGCGGCGCAATGTAGGCGCTGGCTCCCCCTGCGGTCAAAAGAAAAAACGCTGCGGGCGACGAAAAGATAGCTGCACGGGCGTGCAGCGCTCCCGAGTCCGCGTGGTTGGAGGGTTCACGCCCTCCTGACGCGCACGGATCGCCCCCTCCCCATCGCTGTGGCGGGTGCGCGCGATGTCAGCGCGTTGCAGCGAGTGAGTCGTACGCGGCCCAGTCGATGCGGTAAAACGAGTACACCGCCTCCCCCGGGCGGGCGACGCCGAGATTGGGGAGCGAGGCGTGACCGAGCGGGATCAGCGCCGCGCGCCACGGGCTCCGCCTCGTCAGATCCCATGGCCGGCTCGCACGGTCCACCACGTAGTCCGGCCGCGAGAAGCGCGCGAACTCGAAGCGTGCGACCGCGTCCTCCTCTGGCATGCGGCGGAGGATCGGCACCATCTCGGGCGTGACGAGCCCGGCCAGGTCCACAACGCGTCGCCGGCTGAAGTAGCCGAGCGCGCCGATATCGGGAGCCGCGATCACCGCATCCGCCGCTGCGTGCTGATCGAACCAGCGTCCCCACGGGATGAGGCTGCGGCCCATGCCGGCGCTGAACGAGTCGATCTGTGGTCGCACGATGCGCGCGTAGGTGTACAGGTTCTGCCCCAGCACGAGTGCGGCGATCACCGCCCCGGCCAGCCACGTGTGCTGCGCGGGTTTGAGCCGCAGCGCCCGGTCGAGCGCGCGCCACGCGAGCCAGCCGAGGATGGGAAGGAGCGGCACGAGATAGCGCGACAGCACCGGCACGCCGCGCACGATGTAAAGGAGTGGCACCGCGACGAGCCACATCCACGGCAGGTCGCGCACGGCCGGGCGCAGGCGCGGCTGTCCGCCGTAGCGCGCGAGCGCGGCCAGGGCCCCGAGCAGCACCAGCACCAGCACACCATCGGTGGCCGCGACGATGGCTCCCTGCCGGGTGAACTGCTCCCATCGGTAGGCTTGGCTCACCCCGCCCGCCGCCTTGGCCGCGAGCGTGTTGGGCCAGAACGTGCCGAAGTAGCCGCGCGCGAAGGCCAGCCAGCCTCCGTACACGAGTGCCGCGGGCGAGAGCCCGCGCGCCGCGCGCACGAGCCCCGCACGCGGCCCATGCTCCACCATCAGCAGCACACCCCAGAGGAACAGGAGCAGCCCACACTCCGGACGTGCGAGCGCGGCCAGCGCCCACAACACGCCCGCGAGGGTCGGGTGTTCGCCCCACGGCTCGCTGGCCGTGAACGCGCACATTCCCCCGAGCACCAATGCCACGGTGAGTGGCGTCTCCATGCCGGACAGCGACCAGCGCAGCATCCACGCGTGCCCCGCCCAGACCAGCGTGGACAGCATCCGCAGCCATGGGCTCGCGAGCGTGCGGCGCACGAGCCGCGACCACAGCAGCAGCGAGGCGAACAGTCCCAGTGCCCCGAGCAGCTTGGAGGCGACGAGCCCGTCCGCGCCCGTGGCGATCGCATCGGCGAGCAGCAGCACCCACAGCGGGCTGGTGCTGCCGTAGACGCGCTCGCCGGAGTTGAACACGAACCCCTCACCGTGCGCGACATGGCGGGCGTATTGCAGATGGATGAACGTGTCGTCGGTCACGTAGTGCCGCAGCGGCCACGCCAGTGCCGCGCACAACAGCAGCGCGAGCCAGAACCCGGCGCGTTCGAGGCGCGCCTGCGGGATGGGCTGGCTCACGTCGTTCGACCCGCAGACGGTCGCGACCGCTGGCTCGCAACCAATGTATCGAGTGCGGCAGCCAGCTCACCGGCAAGCGGCTCGCGTGCGTGCGAGCCGAGCCAGTCCGGGCGCGCGTCGGGCACGCGTTCGCCGGCACGCCAGCGCGTGTAGCGCGCCAGCAGCTCGCGCGCGAGCGCGGGCGCGTCGCCCGGTTCGAGGCGCGTGCCACCGGCACGCTCGACGAGCACAGCGGCCTCGTCGCCGGCGGGCAACAGCGCCAGCACGGGCCGGCCACTGTCGAGGTACTCATAGAGCTTGCCCGGCACCATGGTGCGGAATCCCTCGCCGTGCGGTTTCCACAACAGCAACACGTCCGCCGCGCGCTGCAGCGCCCGGCTCTCGCCATGCGCAAGTGGCCCTGGCAGCCGCACGACATCGGTGAGCCCGAGCGCCAGGGCGCGCGCCGGCCACTCGCTGTCGTACGGCCCGGCCAGATCGACGCGCAGGTGCGCGCGCGCCGACGGCTCGCGCTCGAGCAGCTCGGCAACGGCGGCGAGCAGTGTGCCCGCATCCTCCATGAGCGACAACGAGCCGGTGAACGCGATGCGGAAGTGTTGCGCGTCCGGCTCCACGGGCGCGGCCGCTGCGGGCTCGAAGCCGTTCGGCAGGTAGAGCACGCGCTGCGGCCGCGCGTGCGAGCGCGTCGTGAGCTGGTCGGCGTGCGTGCGCGAGGCGGCGAGCACCAGGTCCGCCCGGGCCAGGACGCCAGCCTCCATCGCCACATGGCGCGCGGCGTGCCACCGCGTCGGCGGCTGGCGGAAGTTCAGACTGATCCACGGATCGCGGAAGTCTGCGACCCACGGCAGTTGCGCAGCGCGGGCCACGTCGGCGGCAGCCAGGTGCACGCTGTCGGGCGGCGAACTCGACAGCACCGCGTCGATCCCGCCCCGCGCGATGCGCGCGAGCGCTGCGGCGCGCGCGCGTCCCGCCCAGCCGACGTAGGAATCCGGCAGCAGCCACCAGTTCGCGAGCGCGCGCAAGGCTCCAAACGCACCACTCGAGCGCCGCCCACCGCTGATGACCCCGCGCACGCGCAACAGCCGCGCGAGCGCGCTGCCACCGGCCACGCGCAGCACCTCGGTCCCGGCAGGCACCTGCGCCAGCAGCGTCTCGTCGCGCACCCAATAGTCGTGCTCGCCCGCGCACAGCACAGTGCACGCCCAGCCGTGTGCCGGCAGGTAGCGCGTGAACGACAGCACGCGATGCACCCCGCCGCCCGCCAGCGGCGGGTAAAAGTATGCGATGACGAGCACGCGCTTCATGCCGCCTCCGCGGGCGGCAGCGCTCGCCCGGCCGCGAGGGTCGCGAACAGCGTTTCGATACGCGCGAGGTTCACGTGCCAGTCCCCGCGCGCGGCGATCACGCCCGCATTGCGGGCGCGCGCCTGATCGCCCCAGGCGGCATCGCCGAACGCCACCTCCACCGCGTGCGCGAGCCCCGCGGCGTCCCCGGGTGCGAACAAGCGCCCGCCCTCGCCATCGCCGAGCCATTCGCGATTGCCCGCGAGGTCGCTCACCACCGGCAGCGCGCCGGCGGACATGGCTTCGAGCAGCGACTGCGAGGTGGAATCGGAACGCGAGGCGGACAGGTAAACTTCGGCGCGTGCCAGCCAACCCGCGAGTTCCGTGGGCGCGAGCAGCCCCAGGAACCGATAGCGGCCCGCGGGAAGTCGTGCGGCTGCGAGCCGCTCGAGTGCGCTGCGCTGCGAGCCGTCTCCGGCCAGCGCCAGGCTCGCGTGCGGGTGGCGGGCGAGTACGCGCGCGGCAGCCTCGATGAGCGTGGGCAGGTCGTACACGCGCTCGTGCATGCGCGTGGACAGCATGAGCCCGCGCTCGCGCTGCGCGCCCGGGCGGCAGCGCGCGCGGTCCA
>JAYVCN010000036.1:0-3699 GCA_043749875.1 Candidatus Eiseniibacteriota bacterium
CCACCGCCCGCCGGCGAGGCTGGCGCCGGCCAAGTGAATCACGGCGTCGAGCCCCGCGAGCTGTCCGTAGTGCAGCTCGCCACGCGCCGGATACCACGCGATCTCGCCCGCGCGGGCTGCGGCCGGGGCTCGCACGAAGCGCATCGCGCGATGCCCTCGCATCGCGAGCGCCGTGCACAGCGCGCGGCCGAGGAAGCCCGAGGCGCCGGTCACGCCGACGACGAGCGCACGGGCAGCGGGGTCGCGCGCTCGCTCGAGATCCACGCGCGTCACCCGATGGCGCCACGCGAACACGCGGCCAAGTTCTTTCCGCACGCGCGTATCCCCGCCGAGCGACGTGAACGGCGTCCGCCATTCGACCTGGTCCTCGAGCACGCACGCGTCACCGTCAGGCAACAGCCGACGCGTATGCGTATGTTCGGTCGATCCCAGGACACGCAGTCGATCGCGCATGACGTTCGGCCGCCAGGGTGCTGCCAGCCGCTCGTCCACCTCTGGACGCTCGTGCCATGCCGCCGCCACGGTTACGCTGCATGGCAGCGGCGAGCGAAACGTCAGCGCGCCGCGGCCCACACCCGGAACCCGCCACGAAATGCATTAAAATTATTGCCGCGCCGGGTGTTCGGCGGCAGGCGCTTGAGTTTCTTCACATTGCCACCACCCAACACGACGTGGTCGGCGACGAGCGCGCGCCGGAGCATGGTCGACACGATCCAAACATGCTTCTGCCACTTCGCCTGCCCCAGGCGCTTGAGCCCGCGCAGACCAAGGTAGTCTTCGAACGTGCGGGCTTCGCGGTACGGCAGATGCGCCAGTTCGAGCGGCAGCAGCACGCCTTCATCCACCAGCGCGCTGCCGAGGCCGGTGCCTAATCCCAGAAACAGCATGCGCCCGCCGTCGTAACTGCCGAGCGCCTGCATCGCGGCGTCGTTCACGATGCGCACCGGGCAGCCGAACGCGCGTGCGAAATCGAAACGCATCCAACCGGGCGCGAGGTTGTGCGGATCCGAGAGCGGCCGGCCGCGCACCACCGGCCCGGGATAGCCGAGCGTCACCGCCTCGTATCTCCAGTCGGCGGTGGCCTCGCGCACGCGGCTGACCATGAGTCGCGGCGTGAGCGTCGGCCCGGATTCCAGCTTCACCGGCACCCGGCGCCCGCTCGCGAGCAGCTTGACGTGCGTGCCGCCGACATCCAGCACGAGGACTGTCATGTCGGATTCGACCAGCCACCTGCGGCGCTTGTGAGTGCCTCGGCCGTGGCTGGCCCCCACGTGTCGCACGCATAGGGCGCCGGCTCGAGGTCGGCATGCAGCAGGGCATCCACGAGCCCCCACGCGGCCTCGACCGCGTCCTGGCGCGCGAACAGCGTCGCGTCACCGTCCATCGCGTCACCGAGCAGGCGTTCGTAGGCATCCATCTCGTCGCTGGTGTGCATGCGCGCCACCGACAGCTCGGTCGCCTGCCCCACCATGCCCTCACCCGGCCGCTTGGCCGAGGCGCCGATCGCGATCGCCACGTCGGGCCCGAGCCGGAAGCGCACGTGGTTGCCCATCGACGGCAGCGCATCCTGGAACACCACCTGCGGCGGCGCCTTGAGCTTCACCAGCACCTCGGTGGCGCTCGAGGCCAGCTTCTTGCCCGCACGCAGGTAGAACGGCACGCCCGCCCAGCGCCACGACTCCACGCGCAGTTCGAGCGCGGCATACGTTGGCACGCGCGAGTCCTTCGCAACGCCCTCCTCGGCGCGATAGCCCTCGAACTGCCCCACCACCAGCTTGTCGACGGGAATCGGATCGATGCTGCGCAGCACCTTGGCCTGCTCGTCGCGGATCGCCTCGGCATACGAGCCCGACGGCGGCTCCATGGCGAGGAAGCCCACGACTTGCAGCAAGTGATTCTGGATCACATCGCGGATGACGCCGGTCTCCTCGTAAAACTTGCCACGGCCCTCGACGCCGAACTTCTCGGCCATGGTGATCTGCACGCTGTCGACGAAGTTCCGGTTCCACACCGGCTCGAGAAATGCATTTGCGAACCGGAAATACAGAATATTCTGCACCGCCTCCTTGCCGAGGTAGTGGTCGATGCGGAAGATCGCGGCCTCGTCGAAGCGCTGGTGCAGCGTGACGTTCAAGGCGCGGGCGGACTCGAGGTCGCGGCCGAACGGCTTCTCGAGCACGACGCGCGCGCGCTGGGTGCAGCCCGCGGCCGCAAGCCCTTCGATGACGCTGGCAAAAAGCGAGGGTGGAATCGCAAGGTAGTGCAGCGGGCAGCGCGCGGCGCCGATGGCCTCGCGCAGCGCCGCGTACGTGGCAGGCTCGCGGTAGTCGCCCTGCACGTAGCGCAGCGACGCGGCCAGCGCCGCAAATGCCGGCTCATCCACGCCGCCGCCGAACTCCACGACGCTGGCGTGCGCGCGCGCGATGAGCGCGTCCTGCGTCATCGGACTCGAGGCCACACCCACCACCGGCAGGTCGAGCATGCCGCGGCGGGCCATGGCGTGCAGCGCCGGGAAGATCTTCTTGTAGGCGAGGTCGCCGGTGATGCCGAAGAACACGAGTGCGTCGGAACGTTCCATGCTCATGCGTGCGGCTTCTCCGCGTGTCCTCCGAACTGCCAGCGCAGCGCCGACAGCAGCCGGTTCTGGAACTCGCTCTCGCCGCGCGAGGCGAAGCGCTCGAACAGCGACGCCGCGAGCACGTACACCGGCACGCCGAGGTCGTTGGCCGCGGCCAGCGTCCAGCGGCCCTCGCCGGAGTCCGAGACGCGCCCGGCGAAGCGCGCGAGCTGCGCGTCCTGCGCGAAGGACTGGGCCGTCAGGTCCAGCAGCCACGACGGGATGACGCTGCCCCGCCGCCACAACTCGGCGATGTCACCGAGCGCGAATTCATAACGATAATGCTCGGGATGGCGCAGCGGCGTGGTCTCGGCATCCGCGGCCGCGTCATGTGCCTTGGCACCTGCGCCGGCGTGGCTCAGCAGATTGAAGCCCTCGGCGTACGCGGCCATCATGCCGTACTCGATGGCGTTGTGGACCATCTTGACGAAGTGCCCCGCGCCATGCGGCCCGCAGTGGAGCCAGCCGCGCTCGGCGGTGCCCGCACCCGCGGCCCGGCCCGGCGTCGGCGGGACCGCGCCCACACCCGGTGCCAGCGCTTCGAACACCGGCGCGAGGCGCGCAACCACTGCGGCCTCGCCGCCGATCATCAGGCAATAGCCGCGCTCGAGCCCGAACACGCCGCCGGAGACGCCGCAGTCGATGTAGCGCACCCCGCGCTTCGCCAGCCGCTCGGCGCGCGCCAGGTCGTCCTGGAACAACGAGTTCCCGCCATCGACGATGGCGTCGTCTTTCGCAAGCAGCGGCGCGAGTTCGTCGATCGTCGCGTCCACCACACCGGCGGGCACCATCAGCCACACGTGCCGTGGCGGCTTGAGCGCCGAGACCAGCTCAACGAGCGACGCGGCACCCGTGGCGCCCTCACCCGCGAGCGTGGCGATGGCGTCGCGCGAGCGGTCGTGCACGACGCCGCGAACTCCGGCGCGCATGAGGCGGCGCACCATGTTCGCGCCCATGCGACCAAGACCGATCATGCCCAGTTCCATCCCGCCTCCCTCGCGCTTCCCGTCGCTCGATGCTGTGCGGTGCGCGCGTCACACGCTATGATGCTGTGGCACGTTCCGGCGCGACGTCGCGCCACC
>JAYVCN010000037.1:0-4855 GCA_043749875.1 Candidatus Eiseniibacteriota bacterium
CGTCTCGTACCGGTTCCTCCAGTACAAGCTGCAAACGGGCGGCTATTTCGTCGGCTTCGGCAATCCGAACTTGAAGCCCGAGCGCACCATCGCCTACGAGGTGAGTTTCGCACGCCAGATCGGCGACCGTTCGCGGCTCGACGTCACGGCCTATTACAAAGACGTGAAGGATCTCGTCGAGATCACCACCATCCCCGCCGGCTCGGGCGTGTTGTCCAAGAGCTTCACCTCGTTCAGGAACCGTGACTTCGCGACCATCAAGGGCGTGGACGTCGGCTACCTGATGCGCAAGACGAACCATCTGTCGGGCAGCATCAACTACAGCTTCTCGTTCGCGAACGGCACCGGCTCGGTCTCGGGCACGCAGGGCAACATCGCGTGGACGGGCAGCGAGCCGCCGCGCCAGACGGCGCCGCTCGACTTCGACCAGCGCCACAAGCTGTCGTTCAACCTCGACTGGTCGTTCGAGAAGGGCGAGGGGTTCAGCTGGAACGGCTGGAAGCCGCTCCAGAACCTGACCGTGAACGCGCTGTATAACGTCGGCAGCGGCACGCCGTACACGCCGACCACGGTGTTCAACGAACTGACGCTGGCGTCGGTGTCTTCGCAGCCTTCCGGACCGCTCAACTCGCGCTACGGCCCGTGGACGCAGAATCTTGACGTCAAGGCCTCGCGTGGCTTCAACGTCGTGCACACCCGGCTCGAAGGCTTCGTCTGGGTGCTGAACGTACTCGACACGCAGAACCCGGTGACCGTGTTCACCTCGAGCGGCTCGCCCACGACGACCGGCTGGCTCAACACCAATGACGGCCAAGCCTACCTCGATAACGCCGCGGCCAAGGGCAAGGACGGTCTCGGCCGCTATCGCCTCGCGGAATCCGACCCGAACTTCTACTCGAATCCGCGCCTCGTCCGTTTCGGCGTGCGCACCAGCTTCTAGGCCGCGTCCCAGTCTCGAGGAGGATGACAGGATGAACATCCGGAGCAAGGTCGTGGGCCTGCTCGCGACGGCAACCACGCTGGCGCTGTGCGCCGGCGTGGCGGAAGCCGCGAAGCCGGTGCGAGCGGCGTCGCACCCATTCGGGCACGCGAGGCCGTTCGCGGTGCGCACGTCGGAGAACGATCGGCGCATCGACGTCAACAACCTGAACATGTTCGTGTCGAACTACGGGGCGTTCGCCTACGACACCGCCGGCAACTACAACGGCGGGCTGTTCTTTCCCAACCACACTCCGAACACCGCGATCTTCGCGGCCGGATTGTGGATCGGCGCCAAGGTGGGAAGCGAATACCGCGCCACGGTCGCCGAGTATGACCAGGAGTACCGCCCGGGCCGCATCCTCACGAGTTCGCCGGTGACCACGGATGATCCGGGTAATCCGGCGCTCGTGGTGTACAAGGTCAACCGCTTCAAGGGCGCCAGGTCCGACACCGCGCACGTCGACAATGCGACCCCGTCCGACGTCGCGTTCGCGCGCGGCGAGGACCTGCTCGTGCACCACTCGTGGAGCGAGTACATGGCGGGCGCGGTGCCGTTCGGCGCGCCGTGGAAGCTGTGGCGACTCGACAACACCGCGACGCCAGCTCCCGGCGACTCCGTCGACGTGCCGGGGCCGGACCTGCTCGGGGACCAGATGCTATGGTGCGTCTACAACGATGCGCTCCAGGCCGCGCACTCGAACGAGGCCGGCAGCACGGATCCGCTCGACCTCCAGGTGGAGCAGACCACGTTCGCCTTCGACCGCCTGGGTGCGCTGGGCAACACCATTTTCATCAAGTACAAGTTCACGAACAAGGGCACCCAGAACCTCGACAGCGTGTTCGTGGCGCAGTGGTCCGATCCCGATCTCGGCGGCTTCACCGACGACGTCGTGGGCTGTGACACGCTGCCGGATAAGACCGGGAAGAGCCGCTCGCTCGGGTTCGTGTACAACGGCACGAACAACGACGAGATCTATGGGTCGACGCCACCCGCGCTGGGTTTCGACTTCCTCAAGGGGCCCGTCGTCGGAACCACCACGCTCGGTCTCACGAGCTTCGCCAAGTACATCAACGGCACTGACCCGGTGTCCTCGATCGAGACCTATAATTGGATGCGCGGCTACACCACGGACTCCAACAACCTGCCGGACGCGATCGTGGATCCGTTCGGGCACGACACCAAGTTCATGGTCGCCGGCGACCCCATCGTTAAGGCGGCGCTGGGCACCGCGGACGTCGTGAACTGGGTGGACTCGAGTCCGGCGGACCGGCGCATGTTCCTGTCGTCCGGGCCGTTCTCGATGGCACCAGGCGAATCCCAGGAGGTGATCGTCGCGATCGTCGTGGGCCGCTGCGGCGACCGCCTGCGTTCGCTGCAACACCTCAAGTTCGTGGACGACGCCGCCCAAGAGGCGTTCGACCTCAACTTCGACATCCCGCCCCCGCCGCGCTCACCGGTCGTGACCGGCACCAGCGACCACGGGCTCGTACACCTCGACTGGAGCCGCTCGGCTGAAGCCGACGCGCTGCCGGCGGGCTACACGTTCGAGGGTTACAACGTCTACCAGGGTTCCACGATCGCCGGGCCGTGGCGGTTCATCACGGCATTCGACGCGCAGAACGGCATCCGCGAGGTGGACGGCCTGCGTTTCGACGACAGCAACTGCGAGATCCTTCCGCTCGCGCCGCTCGCACACGGTACGGATTTCGGTCTCGGTTCCACTTACTCGACCGCGCAGGACTTCGTGAACGGCACGGCGGTGAAGGACGGGACGGACTACTACTACGCCGTCACCGCCTACGCCGTGAACCAGGCCGCCGTCCCTGCGGTGCGCGTGCTCGAGTCCTCGCTCAAGGCCACCGTGGTGCGTCCGCAGCGGGCCGCCTCGGCGGTCAAGGCGAATCAGGTGCTGCCGGTACCGAACCCGTACTACGCACACTCGGCCTACGAGCTGACGCAGTTCACGCGACGCATCCGGTTCCTCAACGTGCCGGCGCAAGCCACGATCCGAATCTACAACCTGGCCGGGCAGTTGATCCGCACGCTCGACAAGAATGACCCGTCGACGTCCGTGCTCGAGTGGGACGTGCACACCGAGAACGGCCTGCCGGTCGGAAGCGGCGTGTACGTGTATCACGTCAGGACACCCGGCGGAGACAGCGTCGGCCGCCTCGTCGTGCTCATGGAAAAAGAACGGCTCAACAACTTCTAGGGGGCATTAGACCATGACCGTGCACAAGAGCAGGAAGGGAGACCGCGCGATGCACCGTCTCGCGATCCGCGCGCTCGGTCTGTCGGCCCTCGTGGCGCTGGCGGTAAGCAGCGCTTGGGCCGGTTCAGACGGGCGCAAGGGCACCAACGGCGCCGTGGAGCTGCAGATCCCGGTGGGCGCGCGTGGCACGGCGCTGGGCGCGCCGTCGGCAAGTGACGTGACCGGGGCCGAGGCGACGTTCTGGAATCCGGCGGGGCTGGCGAGCCTCGAGGGTACCGAGGCGCTGTTCACGCACACCACGTACTTCGCCGACATGAAGGTCAACTACGCAGCGGCGGCCATCAAGGCAGGCGCCGTCGGATCGCTGGGCTTCAGCGCCAAGGTGCTGTCGGTGGGCGATGTCGTGGTGACGACCGAACAGGCGCCGGAGGGCACGGGTGAGATCCTGCGCCCGACGTTCTCGGTGCTGGGCCTGAGCTGGGCCCGCGAGTTCACGGATCGCGTGAACTTCGGCGCGACCGCTAACTTCGTGAACGAGAATCTCGCGAGCGTCTCGGCCAACGGGCTCGCGTTCGACTTCGGCGTCCAGTACAAGACCGGCTGGCGTGGCCTGCAGTTCGGCATGACCATGAAGAACTTCGGCAACTCCATGGCGTTCAACGGGCAGAATCTGGAGTTCCCGTCGTCGCCCCCCGGTCAGGAACCCGGCGCCGCGAACCGCGTGGTGCGGCTCACGACCGCCACGTTCGAGATGCCGTCGTACTTCACGCTGTCCGGCACCTACGACGCCTGGCGGCAGGGCGCCAGTGCGCTCAAGCTCATGGGCGCGTTCCAGAACAACAACTTCGTCGGTGACAACCTGTGCAGCGCCGCGGAGTGGACTTACAAGGAGAACTACGCGCTGCGCGGTTCGTGGTTCGGCACCATGACGACGTCCGCGGATGCCACCACCGGCAACGACAAGCTGAGCTTCAACACCGGCGACGACCTGTATCAGGGCTTCGCCTTGGGCGGCTCGGCGATGGTGAAGTCGGGCGTGGCGACGATGGGCCTGGACGTGGCTTGGCGGCCGGCGAAGCAGTTCTTCAACGATGTCTACGAGGTGGCGCTGCGGCTGAGGTTCTAAGCCGCTGACGCGAAGCGAACGGGCCCGAGGCGTGTGCCTCGGGCCCGTTCGTACCCCGGTTCGGGCTACCGCTCAGGCGTACATCCCGCGCAGCTCGTGCACGCGCAGCACGCGCTGGATCGCCACCATGTAGGCCGCGATCCGCAACGACACCCTGGCCCCTTCCTTGGCGCCGGCGTCGGTCTTGGTTTTCATCGCGATGACATCGCCGAACGCCTTGACCATCTTCTCGCGCAGGCGGGTGTTGACCTCGGCCTCCTGCCAGTAAAAGCCCATGCGATTCTGCACCCACTCGAAGTAGCTCACTGTCACGCCGCCGGCATTGCACAGGATGTCGGGGATGACGTGGATGCCGCGCGCCTCGAGCAGCTTGTCGGCATCAGGGGTGGTGGGGCCATTGGCGCCCTCCGCGACGATCTTGGCTTTGACCTTCCCGGCATTGTCGCTGGTGATCTGGTTCTCCAGCGCGGCGGGCACCAGGATGTCGCAGTCGACCTCCACGATCGAGCCCGTGAGCGGCTTCCCGCCCGGGAAG
>JAYVCN010000038.1:0-5225 GCA_043749875.1 Candidatus Eiseniibacteriota bacterium
GCGCCCTGCATCTCGAGCGCGTCGGTGATCACCACGCCCGTGAACCCGAGTCGCTCGCGCAGCAGGCCCTGCACGATCGGACGCGAGAACGTGGCGGGCACCCCGGGGTCGAGCGCCGGGTAGACCACGTGCGCGGTCATGAGTGAGTCGGCGTTCGGCTGGGCGCGGAACGGCGCGAACTCGCGCGCTTCGAGCGTGGCAGCGTCGGCGTCGCAGACCGGCAGCGCCAGGTGCGAATCGGTGCGCGTGTCGCCGTGGCCGGGCGCGTGTTTCAGGCACGAGGCCACGCCCGAGCCGCGAAATCCTTCGAGCCACGCCGCCACGTTGGCCGCGACCTGTTCCGGCGTGGTGCCCCAGGCGCGCGGGCCGATGACCGGATTGTCGGGTTCGCTGTGCACGTCGGCCACCGGTGCGAAGTCCCAGTCGAAGCCCAGCGCGTGCAGGCGGCGCGCGGTGACGCCGGCGATCCACGCGATCGTGGCCGCGTCGGCGACGCGTGCGATCGTGGCGGCGTTCGGCGGCACCACCCAGTGGCCAGCCAACTGCGACACCCAACCGCCCTCTTCGTCGAGCGAGACGAACAGTCGGCGCGGGCGCGCGAGCGCGCGCAGGTGCGCCACCAGCCGACGCGCGTCCGTGAGGTCGCGGAAGTCGCGCGCGAAGACGATGACGCCGGCGGGCGGGTACTGGGCGAAGTCCTTCTCCCAGGGGGGCGTGAGTCCGCCGGGTGGGAGCCCGATGACCGTGCGGCGCGCGATGATCCGTTGGGCATCCATGCATGGGCAAGGTGTCGGAGCGCGCCCCGCATGTCAACGCGCTGTGAGTTGTGCGGCGCGGGCCCAGCAGCAGCCCCGCCGGTGGCGGCAATGCTCGCGGTCGTGCAAATCGTGAGTTGGGAGCGAATCCCCGGCAGGGTAGACTCGTCCAATCGAGCACTCGTTGCCGCCTGGCCCGGCTTCATCGCGCGGCTGCAGTGCGCATCCTGGTGGGAGGTCCTGCTGAACGTTCGTTGCATTCGCCGCCCACTGCCGCTGGCAGTGGTGGTGCTTTTCGCCACCGTTGCCGCCACCGCGACGGCCGCGACCGCCACGCCGCGTCGCACCGTCGGCAAGCCGGCCGCGCAGGGGAAGGCGGCGGCCGACACTTCGGCGCGCCACGCGCTCGTCATCGAGGGCGATGATCACCTGTTCATGGTCGCGGCTCCCCCGGGCTGGGTGCTCGATGACACGGCCGGCATGGGCTCGCGAATCCGCTGCGTGTTCTACCCCAAGGGGCAGAAGTGGGCGACGGCGCCCACGGTCATGTACGTGAACCCGCTGCATGGCTTCGGTGCGAAGACGCGTACCGTGACCACGCTGATGACCGAGGACGAGCAGGCGTTCCGACATCGTGCGCCGCACGGTACGGTCACCAACGCGGGCACGCTCGTCGTCTCCGAGAAGAACAACTTTGCCCGGGTGCGGTATTTCTCCGAGGACGGCGGTCCGCCGCACGAGGCCGTGGCGTACGTGCCCGACAAGGACCTCGTCATGCTGCTGGTGCTGTCGTCGCATACGCCGCAGGGGTTCCAGCAGGCGCTCGGAGCGTACCGCAAGCTGGTCGAGAGCTACGCCTACGTCGGCGCCAACCGTGGCATGGGACACTGACCATGCGCGATCGGGTGTCGCAGAAGAGCCTGCGTTTCACCGAGAGCGTCATCCGCGAGATGACGCGGCTCGCCACCCGCCACGGCGCGGTCAACCTGTCGCAGGGCTTCCCCGACTTCCCCGCGCCCGACGCGATCAAGGCCGAGGCGGCGCGCGCGGTGATGGCGGACGTGAACCAGTACGCCATCACCTGGGGCGCCAAGCGCCTGCGGGACGCGCTCGTGGCCAAGCAGCAGCGCAGCACAGGGCTAGCGTTCGACCCCGAGCGTGAGGTCGCCGTCTGCTGCGGCTCCACCGAGTGCATGGCGGCGGTGATGCTGGCGCTCGTCGACCCGGGCGACGAGGTCATCATCTTCGAGCCGTTCTACGAGAACTACGGGCCCGACGCCATCTTGTCCGGCGCCGTGCCGCGCTTCGTGCGCCTGCGCGAGCCGGACTGGAGCTTCGATCCCGACGAGCTCGCCGCGGCGTTCAACAACCGCACCCGCGCCATCGTGGTGAACACGCCCAACAATCCCACCGGCAAGGTGTTCTCTCGCGCCGAACTCGAGGCCATCGCCGCGCTGTGCCGCAAATGGGACGTGATCGCCATCACCGACGAGATCTACGAGCACATTCTTTATGACGGCGCAGAGCACGTCTCCATGGCGGCGCTCGAGGGCATGCGCGAGCGAACGGTCACCGTGTCGGGGCTGTCCAAGACCTACAGCGTCACGGGCTGGCGTATCGGCTGGTGCCTGGCGCCCCCCGACCTCACGGGTGCCATCCGCAAGGTTCACGATTTCCTCACCGTGGGCGCTCCGGCGCCCCTTCAGGAAGCCGCCGCGGTGGCCCTGGAACTGCCCGCCGACTACTACGCCCGGCTCGCGGTCAGTTACCACGAACGCCGCGAGTACCTGGTGCCGATACTGGAGGCGGCGGGATTCCGCGCGTTCAAGCCGCGCGGCGCTTATTACGTGATGACTGACATCTCGGGGTTCGGATTCCCCGACGATGTGACGTTCGCTCGCTGGCTCGTGGCGGAGGGCGGCGTCGCTGCCGTACCCGGCTCGAGCTTCTATTCCGATCCCAAGGCCGGCTCCCAGCGCCTGCGCTTCCATTTCGCACGGAAACGCGAGACCTTGGAAGCCGCCGCCGAACGCTTGCACTCCCTGCGGTCGCGCCTGCCGGCGCGGCCGGAGTCCATCACCCGGGGGTAGAACCCACATGCACAAGCCTCGTCGCCCATCCCTCGGTCCGTTCGGCATCGCCATGGCGCTGTCGTTGCTGCTCGGCTTCGGCTTCGCGCGCGCGCTGTCGGCGACCGACGACCTGCGCAGCCAGCTCGACCTGTTCTCGCAAGTGCTGTACACGGTCCAGAACAACTACGTCGAGCAGCCCGACAACGACAAGCTGATCAAGGGCGCCATCGACGGCATGCTGAAGACGCTCGACCCGCACACCGTGTTCCTGCCCAAGCAGCGCGCGGCGGCCATGGACGAGAATTTCCGGGCCGAGTATTCCGGGATCGGCGTGCAGTTCGACATCGTGGACAACAAGATCGTGGTGCTGTCGCCCATCGAGAACACCCCGGCCTTCCGTCTCGGCATTCGCGCCGGAGACAAGATCGTCGAGGTGGACGGCAAGCCGCTGAAGAAGGGCCTGGTCAACGACGACGTGTTCAAGCTTCTGAAGGGCCCCACCGGCAGCACGGTCGAGGTGGCCATCGAGCGGCCGCAGGAGACGGCGCTCATGCACTTCAGCATCGAGCGCGCCAAGATCCCCATCGAATCGGTGCCGTACTCCTACATGATCCGGCCGGGCGTAGGCTACGTGCGCATCATCCGCTTCGCGCAGACCACCGGCGAGGAGCTCGAGAAGTCCATCGCCTCGCTGCGCACGCAGGGCATGAAGAGCCTGCTCGTCGACCTGCGCTCCAACTCGGGCGGGCTCCTGAACCAGGCCGTCGACGTGCTCGACCAGCTGGTGCCCGAGGATAAGAAGCTCGTCTACACGCGCGGCCGAATCCAGTCGTCCAACGCCGACTATTACACCACCGACCGCAAGGGCAAGTGGACCGACGGCGCGTTGATCGTGCTGGTGGACCACGGCAGCGCCTCGGCGTCGGAGATCGTGTCGGGCGCGATCCAGGACCTCGACCGCGGCCTCGTCGCCGGCATCAACACGTTCGGCAAGGGCCTGGTGCAGAACCAGGTCAATCTGTCCGAGGGCAAGCTGCTGCTCACCGTGGCGCGCTACTACACGCCGAGCGGCCGCGGCATCCAGCGGGATTACACCAAGTTCGAGGACTCCGCCGACTACCAGGCTGATGCCTTCAAAGAGGAAGTGCCCACCGACTCCGCGCTCGCGACCCGGCCGAAGTTCAAAACCGCGAACGGCCGCACGGTGTTCGGCGGCGGCGGTATCTACCCCGACGTCGTGGTGCACGATTCGCCGAACCTGACGCGCCCGGAGATCGACATGATCACCAAGCGCGCATTCTTCGACTACGCGAACCACATGGTGACAACGCACAAGGAAGTGCCGTGGAAGCCCGAAACGCTGGCGCGCGACAGGTTCAAGCTCGCCGACGCGGACTGGAAGGGGCTGCGGGATGCCATCACCGCCAAGGGCATCAAGATGAACGACTCCACGTGGACGGCCGAAAAGCCGTTCGTGATCCACCAGGTGCGCGCGGAGCTGGCGCAGGAGACGCTCGGCTCGCTCGAGCGGTATAAAATTGCCGTGGAGGAAGACACGCAGCTCGCGCGGGCGCTGGAACTGTTCCCGCAGGCGCAGAAACTGATGGCGGGTGGCGCGCTGGAGAACAGCAAGGCATCCAAGATCAGGCGTCCGTAGGATTCACGCTGCTCGCCCCGGTCGCCCCCGCACGCAAGTCAGCGGGGGCGGCGGGGCGCGCCGCAGACGGGCGAGAGCGCAGCGACGGGACCCGTCGAGGATAGCGCCCCGCCGGCCCCGCTGCACTCGCGGGCGCTCGCCATCACGCCAGCCGGCCAGCCACAGTGTCCGTCTACTGCAGCGATTTCGTCTCCGGCACGCCGAGCGTGTCGAGGATCCATGCATAGTCGAACGCCACCTCGTGCAGTGCGTCGTAGCGTCCGCTCGCGCCGCCGTGGCCGGCGCCCATGTTGCACTTGAACAACACCGGATTCACACCCGTGTCGAGCGTGCGCAGCCTGGCCACGTACTTGGCCGGCTCCCAGTAGCCCACCTGGCTGTCGTTCAAGCTCGTCTTCACGAGCATCGCCGGGTAGGCGCGGGCCGCGAGGTTGTCATAGGGCGAGTAGCTCCGCATCACCTTGTAGTCCGCCTCGAGCTTGGGATTGCCCCATTCCTCGAACTCGCCCACGGTGAGTGGGAGTGACTCGTCGAGCATGGTGTTGATGACGTCCACGAACGGCACCTGCGCGAGCACACCCTTGAACAGATCGGGGCGCAGGTTGGTCACGGCGCCCATCAACAGGCCGCCGGCGCTGCCGCCCTGGATCACGAGCCGGTCGCGGCGGGTCCACTTCGACTTCTCGAGCTCCTCGGCGCAGGCGATGAAGTCGGTGAAGGTCGTCTGCTTGCGCGCCATCT
>JAYVCN010000039.1:0-2570 GCA_043749875.1 Candidatus Eiseniibacteriota bacterium
GACGCATCGCGGCGCGCGGCTCGAGGAGTTGTTCGCCGCCGCGGCCAGTCAGGGGCGCACCGTGCTCACACTGTCTGCCCGACGCCCGCGCCCGCACGCGGGCGTGCCGGTGGTGCAGGTCGCACGGGGAGACGTTGCGACCGCCGTGCGCGCGGTCGCGGACGCGTACGCGCCGGCGGGCCCGCCGTGGAGCCGCTGCCCCGCCTGCAACGTCTCGCTCCACTCGCGCTCGGCGTTCGAGGCGCGCGGCGAGGTCCCGGGGCGTGTCGCGCGCCTGGGTGTGCCGTTCACGTGGTGCCCGTCGTGCGCGCGCTGGTACTGGCCGGGCAGCCACGTCGCACGCATGAACGCGTGGCTCGAGTCCGCCCTCGGGCGACCGGTTCCGAGCCCGGGGCCCGAGCCAGGGGTGAACGGATGAACTCTTGGGCGTCCGGGTCGCCAGCCCCGCCTGAGAATATGACAGCGCCGGATCCATGCCCCGAAGAGAGGTAGGAGGCGACAGAGTGTCGGTACAGGCGACACCTTGAACCGCCTCCCCGGGAGCGAAGTGATGCATTGGCAGTATTTTGGGCGGTCAGTGACACCCACGGGCAGTTCCGGGCAGGTGTTTTGGACGGCGTAACCTTCGGCGGTGGAGCGGTTTGGAAACAGCAACCTCGGCCTCTGAAAAACTGTCGCAACTCGCAATCTGCGGTTGCAAGAAGCGTAGCCTTCACCGACAATCCTTACGACGAACGAGTGCAGACTCGAAGTCGGGCCCGGAGAGAGACGTGGGGAGAGGCTCGATCAAAGTCGCGCCGTTCGTCATTTTTTTGGTGACACGCCGGGTGTGAGCGAACTTCTCGTTCGTTCCGCCCGGCTTCATCGTCTCGGGTAGAGTCGCCGCTCATCGCGCTCCCCTCCCTCTCGCGCTCCCCTCCCACGCCCTCCCACCCACCCGCACGCATGGACCTGAGCGTCGTCGTCGTCACCTACCGTTCGAAAGCACACATCCTCACCTGCCTGCGCTCGCTCGCGACAGGGGTGGGTTCACGTGCGGGCACCGCCCCGGCGCTCGAATGGGAATGCGTGGTCATCGACAATGACTCGCACGACGGCACACCGGAGCTGGTCGAGCGCGACGCGCCGTGGGCGCGGCTCGTGCGCACGGGGGCCAACCTCGGCTATGCGAAGGCGGTGAACCGGGGCTTCGCCGAGTCGCGCGGGGCGCTCGTGCTGGTGCTGAACCCCGACTGCGTCTGGCGCGAGGGCGGCATCCACGCGCTGTGCGCGTGGCTCGGGACGCACCCGCGCTGCGGCATCGCCGCGCCGCGCATCGTCAACCCTGACGCCTCGCTCGAGTACAGCGTGCGTTCCTACCCCACGCCGTTCACGCTGCTGTTCAATCGCTACTCGCTGCTCACGCGGCTGTGGCCGGGCAATCCCTGGACGCGGCGCTACCTGTTGTCGGACTGGGACCACCGCACGCCGCGCAGTGTGGATTGGGCTTCGGGCGCGGCTATGCTGGTGCGGCGCGCGGCGGTGGCGGAGGTGGGCGGCATGGACGAGGCCTATTTCATGTTCAATGAGGACGTGGACTGGTGTCGTTGCATGAACCTGACCGGCTGGAGCGTGGACTACGTGCCCGACGCCGAGGTCGTGCATCACATCGGAGCGAGCCAGGGGCAGGTGTCCAATCGCGTCATCCTCGAGCGCCACCGCGGCATGATCCATTACTACCGCAAGCACCACCCGGTGCCGCAGCCGCTCGATGCGCTGGCGGCATTCGTGGTGATGGCCCGCGCGCGGCTGCTGATGCTGCTGAACCGGCCCGGCCGCTGATGCCCTATTCGCTCACGCTCGCGCTCGCCGCCGGCGCCCTCGCGCTGGGGCTGACGCCGCTGGCGCGCGCGCTCGCGCTGCGCGTCGGCGCGCTCGACCATCCCGGGCCGCGGCGTATCCACGCCGCCCCCACGCCGCGCTTCGGCGGGCTTGCGATCGCCGCGGCCGTGCTCCTCGTGGCGTGGGCAGCGCGTTTGCTGCCGGGACCGGCGCGCGAACTCGACCCGCGCCCGCTGCTCGGACTCACCTGCGCGGCGCTGCCGATCCTGCTGCTGGGCGTGTTCGACGACCTGCGCGGAGCGGGACCGTGGGCCAAGCTCGCGGTGCAGGCGGGCGCCGCACTCGTGCTCACCGCGTTCGGCTACGGCGTGCCGCTGCTCACGAACCCGTTCGGCCCGGCACTGGTGACCGGTGGCTGGAGCGTACCGCTCACCGTGCTGTGGGTGCTGCTGCTCACCAACGCCATCAACCTGATCGACGGCCTCGACGGACTGGCCGCGGGTCTGGTGGCGATCGCGTGCGGCGCGCTGTGGGTGACCGCGCGCGGGCACGGCGACTTCTATGTGATGTTCATCTCGACGCTGCTGCTGGGCGCCTGCGGCGGGTTCCTGTGGTGGAACCGGCCGCCCGCACGCGTGTTCATGGGCGATACCGGGAGCCAGTTCCTCGGGCTCACGCTGTCGGCGATATCGCTGCTCGAGAACCGCAAGGGCACCGCCGCGCTCACCTTGTTGCTGCCGCTCGTTGCG
>JAYVCN010000040.1:0-3009 GCA_043749875.1 Candidatus Eiseniibacteriota bacterium
TACGTGCCGCGACCCGGTAGCCGCGCGCCCAGCGAAACGTGGGCAGCAGGCGCAGCAGCCGGTTGACGCGATCCACCAGCTCATTGGCGGAACCGCCGAAGTGCGGCAGCGCGCGCGCTGCGAAGCCGCGCCGGCTGAGCCGAGCGGCCAGGTCGCGCGGGTCGAAAACCTGCTCCAGGTAGTAGCCCCACTCTGGCTCGCGCGGGCATTGACCGCGCCGGTAGCGCGAGTCGGGGGGCGCGCCGCCCGCGAGGTGCGTGTGCACCACGTCGATGATGTGCGCGCGGTCCATGCCCGAGGTGCGTTCGGCCAAGGCGCTCACCACGGCCGGGGCCAACCCGGGGAAGCGGTCGCGGATCACGCGCTCGCGCCGCGAGACCATGGGTTCGGGCACCTCGTGTTCGCCGAACATGCCCATCGGCCCGTGCTCGAAGCGCTCCCAGAGCTCCTCCGTCTGGGTGCGGATGCGCGGGTTGGCGCCGTTGTTGCCCCCCGAGATCACCACCCAGCCTCCCGGGCGCAGCACGCGCACGCACTCGTCGAGGAACGCGTCCACGTCGTAGTAGTGCGAGACCGCCTCGATGCTCATGACGATGTCCACGCTCGCCGCGGGGAGCGGCAGTCGCGCCACGTCGGCGCGTATCGGAACGACACGCCCTGCGAGCTCGGGAAAGTGCGCCGCGTTCACGCGCGCGTGCGACAGCACCATGGGCTCGTGCACCTCGACCGACCACACGCGCTCGGCGCCCCAGGCCGCCAGCAGGTTCGACACCATGCCGAAGCCCGAGCCGCCATCCACCACGACGCGGCCACGCACGCCGCCGACCAACTCGAGCAGCTTATGTTTCGCGCGCACCCACGTGCGCAGGCCGCGGTCGTCGAGCAGGTCCCCGAGGTAACGGCGGAACCACGGATCGATGCCGGCCGGCATGGCCCCGAGCGCAGCACGCGCCGCGCGGATGAATGACGCCGGCGCGGGGACTCCGGAAGGCGTCGCGGTCTCGGGCATGGCGGCTCGCGGGGCAACGGGACGCGTGAGCTGCAAGGAACGGGATGAGGCGACCATGATAGCGCGTGCGCGCGGCTCGCGTGGCAGCGTCGCCTGCGCAAATGCGCCATGCCTCGCCACGCCCAGCGGGCAAAGTAACCGGCGCCACGGCCTCTCGGACCCGGGCGCCGGTCGGACGTCGCGGGGCCGCAAGCCGCGCTGGAGATGGCAGGCTCGGAGGGTAGGACGCGACCAACGCATCCCCGCACGGGATTCACTGGTGCAACCCCGGTGCCAGCGGTGGACGATCAACGCCAGTGCGGCCAACGCCGCGCCCGCCGCGGCTCTGGGTGCTTCGGGGTGGGGGAATCCGCCCGCTCGGGCCGGAGCTCTCGGCTGCGAAAGGCATGCCGTCGCACGATGAAACTGCACGATGTCACGCGCCGGCGGTCGGCCGGACGCGACGGCAGGAGCATGGCAGCTCACAAATCGTGCTGGCACGATTTCGAGGTCTTGACAGGTATGGGAAGCGGCTCCTAAATTCTAATGGTCGCTCCACGTGGTTCGCTTTGAACCGCGGCGCCTGCGGCATAAGCCCGGCCATGCCTACCGCCTCGGGCTAGTCCCTTCCTCTTGGCATATCCTTCAGCAGTCCGCTTCGCCTCATGCGAGCCTTCAGGCTCTTCTGCCCCCCACACGAGGACGCACGCGTCGCAGCGGCCCGGGTCACCGGGCTTGCCCCCTCTCCATATCCCACGAACTCCGGGACGCCCAGTCCCATCCTGCCGGCCGCGCGCAGCGCGCGGGCCGCCCTTCGGGCGGTGCCGCCCGCGACGCCGACGCCACGAGGCGAACGCCACCATGGAAGAGATCACCGAGACGCCCGCTCCGACCGCCGAGACGCTCGACCTCCAGCGGTTGAAGGCCAAGACGATGGCCGAGCTGCTCGCGCTCGCCACCGAGCTCGAGATCCAGGGCACGAGCGGCCTGCGCAAGCAGGAGCTGATCTTCAAGGTGCTCGAGGCCCAGACCGAGAAGAACGGGCTCATCTTCGCCGAAGGCGTGCTCGAGATACTTCCCGAAGGCTACGGCTTCCTGCGCTCCTCGGCGTACAATTACCTGCCAGGGCCGGACGACATCTACGTGTCACCATCGCAGATCAAGCGCTTCGATCTGCACACGGGCGACACGGTGAGCGGTCAGGTGCGGCCGCCCAAGGAAGGCGAGCGCTACTTCGCGCTGTTGCGCGTCGAGGCGATCAACCTCGAGAGCCCCGAGACTTCCAAGGGCAAGATCCTGTTCGACAACCTGACCCCGTTCTACCCGGTGGAGAAGCTGAACCTCGAGACGAAAGACCGCTGCCTCGAGACGCGCATCGTCGATCTGGTCTCGCCCATCGGCAAGGGTCAGCGGGCGCTCATCACCTCGCCACCCAAGGCCGGCAAGACGGTGCTCATGCAGAAGCTGGCCAATGCCATCGCCGAGAACCACCCGGAAGTCCTGCTCATCGTTTTGCTACTCGCCGAGCGGCCCGAGGAGGTCACCGACCTGCAGCGCTCGGTGAAGGGCGAAGTCATCTCGAGCACGTTCGACGAGCCGCCCGAGCGCCACGTGCAGGTGGCCGAGATGGTCATCGAGAAGGCCAAGCGACTGGTCGAACACGGCCGCGACGTCGTCATCCTGCTCGACTCCATCACGCGCCTCGCGCGCGCACACAACACGGTGGTGCCGCACTCGGGCAAGATCCTGTCCGGCGGCGTCGACGCCAACGCGCTGCAACGGCCCAAGCGCTTCTTCGGCAGCGCGCGCAACATCGAGGGGGGCGGCTCGCTCACCATCATCGCCACGGCGCTCATCGAGACCGGGTCGCGCATGGACGAGGTGATCTTTGAAGAGTTCAAGGGCACCGGTAACTCGGAACTCGTGCTCGACCGCAAGATCGCCGACAAGCGCATCTTCCCCGCCATCGACATCAATCGCTCGGGAACGCGCAAGGAGGAGCTGTTGATGTCCGCCGACGT
>JAYVCN010000041.1:0-3958 GCA_043749875.1 Candidatus Eiseniibacteriota bacterium
GGCGTGCGACCTGCGAGCTATCACGACGCCTGGCTGTCAGAGGGTTTCGCGAACTTCTGCGCGCTGTGGTACCTGCAGGCCGGCCGTAAGGACGCGGACACTTACCTCGCCACGCTCGGCCAGTGGCGCGACGCGCTGCTGCAGAACCGGCGCTTCCTGTTGGGCGCAGGGCAGCAGGCGGGTCCGGTGTGGCTCGGCGGCCGCACGAACTCGAGCACGACCGAGGACGACTACGGCGTGATCGTGTACAAGAAGGGCGCGTGGGTGCTGCACATGCTGCGCAACCTGCTGCTCGACCTGGGCAATGGCGACGAGACGCGCTTCCGCACGTTGTTGCATGATTTTCACGAGGCACATCGCAACGGCTACGCCACCACCGCGGAGTTCCGGGCTGCGGCCGAAGCGGCGGCGGGCGAGGACCTGGGCTGGTTCTTCGCGCAATGGGTGTTCGGCACCGATGTGCCCACGTATCGCTGGTCGTGGGACGTCGCCGAGAGCACGCCCGGACAGTGGATCGTGCACGGGCGCGTGCAGCAATCGAACGTGCCAGACGGCTTTCGCGCGCCGGTGATCGTGCGCCTGGACTTCGGCGGTGGCCGCTACGCTCGCACGCGCGTGTGGGTGAGCGGGCCCGAGACCACGTTCGACCTGCCGGCCGCGAGCGAGCGGCCGGTCGGCGTCCAGTTCAACGACCTGGAGTCCGTGCTCGCGGAAGTGGTGAAGAGCAAGTGAACGCGCGCCGCGCGCTGCTGCTGCTGGCGATGCTCGCCCCGGGTTGCGCGGGCGCTCCGGCGCCGGCGCCGCAGGCCGTGGCGGCGGCCGCGAGCCCCGAGTTCGGTGATGCGTTCTGGAAGCGGTGGGGCGATGGACGCGGCGAACTGGCGGGCTACGAGCTCGAGACGCCGCGCTACGGTGTACTCCGCCACGGCACCGCGGTCACCATCTTCGTCACCGAGACGTTCTCGAACCTCCGCCGCGTGAAGGCCGACCCCGGCCGGCACCCGAAAAGTGACGAGTTCCCGGTCATGAAGCTCAACCTGGTCCAGGACTTCTCCACCGGGATCTACGACTACAACCTCATGACCAGCGCGTTCACCGCGCTCGCCCCGGTGAACGCGCGCCCCACCGGCTCACCCGCGAAGGTGAGCTTCAGCGCCCAGGAATGGTGCGGCCACGTGTATGCGCAGGTGTTGTTCGACGCCCGCTACGCCCGCTTCACCGCCCATAGCTACTTCGACACCGAAGCCGACAGCACCGCCTCGCTGGTGCTCCCGAACGACGCGCTCTCGGAAGACGCGCTACTGGCATGGGCGCGCGGCTTCACCGCCCCGGTGCTCGCGGCGGGCGATTCCACCGACCGGCCGCTGCTCGGCTCACTGCGCCAAGCACGCCTGCTGCACCAGCCGCTCGGCGTGACGCAGGCGCACTTCAAGCGTGCCGCCGCCACGGAGTCCATCACCGTGCCTGCCGGCACTTTTGACGCCGAGGTGTACACCGTCACGGCGAGCGCCGGCCGCACGTGGACATTCTGGGTCGAGCCCAGCGACATGCATCGAATACTGCAGTGGCAATGCAGCGACGGCGAACGCGCGCGTCTGCTCGGTAGCGATCGGTTGGCCTACTGGAAGCTGAACGCCCCCGGCGGCGAGCAATACCTCGCGAAGCTTGGTCTTACACCGCGACCACCGCGCACGCCGTGAGTTGCCGTGCTATTTCATCAGCACGAACCGCCGCACGATGGTCTTGCCCGGCACCGACATGCGGATGAAGTACAGGCCCGGATCGAGCCGGGAGCCCGCGACGCTCGACCAGTCGAGCGAGTGCCGCCCTGCACCGAACGCTCCGTCCGCGAGAATCACCAACTCGCGGCCCTGCACGTCGTGCACGCCCAGGTGCACGCTCACGTCACGCGGCAGCGCGAACGTGATCCGCGTCGAGCCGCGCACCGGATTCGGCCACACCGGCGACAGCGCGAACGCCATGACCGGGCCATCGTCCACGCCCGCGCCGCCCGCGATCGAGAACTCGGCGTCGGACAGGTCCTGCGTCGTGTGGCCCGCGGCATCGTGCGCCGTGGCGCGGATGAGAGCGTGCGTCGTGGCGGGAGTCGTCACGAGCCAGCTGAACGTGCCGCTGTTCGCGAGCCCGGTGGCGATGGACTCGAACGGGCCGCCCACCCCCGCGCGCGACAGCTCCAGGTCGATCGCGGTGACCGCGGCGTTATCCGCGGCGGTCCACGTGATGTTCGAGCTGTTGCCCGCGTTCAGCACCTCGGCCCCGTTCGGCGACGTCACCGCCACCGTCGGCGAGGCGATGTCGATGAACGTCGACGTCACCGTCTTGTCGGCGTCCATGAGCAGGTTCTCGGGATTGTTCGTGCTCACCAGGCCGCCGCTCCATGCCGAGAACGCCCAGCCGGTGCCGGGGTTCGCGGTGAGCTGCACCGTGGAAGCGTTCGGATAGGTCGGTGTGTTGGGCAGCTTCGTCACCGTGCCGCCGCCGACGATGTTCAGGGTCAGCGTGCGGGCATCACCCGCGAAGCTCGCGGCGATGGTGTGGTTGACGGTCACGTTGTTGAACGCGAATGTAGTCACCGCGCCGACACTGCCGCCATCCACCAGCACGTCCAGCACATGGAAGCCGGCATTCGGCGTGATGGTGAACGACTGGTTGCCGTTCAACGGCACCGATACCGCGCCGCTGGGCGCAATGGCGCCATTGGCGCCGGCACTCGCCGTGATGGTGAGCGCCTGCCCGTTCGCGACCGCGAACTGCGTGCCGGCGGTGGCCGTGGACAGGCCGGTCACCTGCGTGCTGTTCGCCGCGCGCGTGCCCATCGTGAGCGAGACCCAAGCCGAGCCGTTGTACGCCTGCGACAGGAACGTGTTCGGGTCCGCGGTCCCATCCACGTCGGAGGTTGGGAAGTTGAACGTCGCGCTCCACGTGGCGCCGGTGGCGCTCGCCGGTGCCAGTGTCCAGCGCCGGTTCACCGAGCGCGCCGGGTCGAGTGTCGATGTGGCGAGGTTCGGGTGGTCGCCCGCCGCCGTGCTGGCGCTCAGGTTGAAGCCCGCCGGTGCACCCGTGCCGCTGACGTTGATCGGCGCATACGTGGCGGCGTCGCCCACGTCGAGCGTGCCCGAGAACGCGCCCACGGCGTAGCTCTTGGTGAGGTTGCCGTTCACCCAGCCCGTGCCCTGCGCCGCGCCGCTCGGGTTCGAAGTAGTCGCCAGCGTCAGCGTGCGGGCGCCGGTGTTCAGGCGGCCGCTCGTGAACGACAGGCCGCCGTTCAACGCCAGGTTCGTGACCAGCGTCACGCCGGCCGAGTTGTTCACATCCAGCACGGCCGCGGTGTTCGTGGTCATCGTGCCCTGGACGTCGATCGACTGCGGCGCCGTGCCGGAGAGCGAGTACGCCGGCGTGCCCGAGACCGGGCTGAAGCTGAGCGTGGCACCGGTCTTCACGTGGATGTCACCGTGGATGAACGTCCCGCCCGTCATGTTCAGGTTGAACGTGCCCTGCGTGATGACGAGGCTGTCGACCGTCAGCGGATTGCCGCCGGCGGGGGACTGCGTGCCGCCGTTGTTGTACTCGAAGTCCGCATACGTGCGGCCCGACATCGAGGGCAACAGCGCGCCGTCCATCCGGTAGCGGCTGCCGGCGAGGAACGTGACCACCGAGTTGGGTGCCGAAGCACCAAACGGGTTGGCGCCCGCGATGTGCTGGTAGAGCGAGCCGGCGTGGAACTCGACCGAGTTGAGCGACGTCGTGCCGAACGCGCTGCCGATGAAGCCCACGCCCGCCGAGCAGATGGCGCCACTGTTGTAGATGAGCGAGCCGGGATCGGTGGCGGTGATCTGGTGGGCCGCTCCGAGCAGGGTCGTGGTGCCCGAGATGTTGCCGGTCGCACCCGCGCCAAGCGCGAGCGTCAGTGCGTTGGCCGTGGTGAGTTTCAGCGTCG
>JAYVCN010000042.1:0-2680 GCA_043749875.1 Candidatus Eiseniibacteriota bacterium
GCCGAGGTACGGCGCTACTTCGGCCACGGTCTCAGCGAGGTGCGCGACGAGAGCGCGTCGCTCGCAGGGCGCATGGCGACGCTCGATTCGCTGCGCGCGATGATGGACCACACCGCGCAACGGCTCATGGCGCTGCGCGATGCTGCCACACTCCGCTACCAGCGCCGCACCGCCCTCGTGCTCGCCCGGCTCGAGGCGCAGGAGCGCTGGATCCACGCCATGCAGCACTTCTACCTCGACGGTCCCGACAAGCAACACCAGTCGGCCACGCCCCCGACCTGGAAGGGGCCGGACGTGCTGCTACAGCAGGAGTCCGAGCTGGCACAGTCGTTGCGGTTCTCGGCGGGCGATCTGGCGAAGCTGACACCGGGCCGCCTCGCCACCGCCTACGAGAACCAGTGGGGCCCGCGCCTGATCGACCGCGCGACCGAGCTGGGCATCGGCACGCATGAGGCCCTGGCATGGTCGCAGGTACTGGGTCACTCAATAGACTCGACGGTCGCCAGCGCGCGCACCAGCACCGAGGAAGCGCGCCTCGCCCCGCTCGCCACGGCGCTCGAGCGCCGTGCGACCCAGCTGGCCGAGGCCGACGCGCAGCTGCGCGCGGGCGTCGCACGCACAGCTGTCGCCCATGCGCTCGAGCTGCTGGCAGGCGAACGCGAGGGCATCGACTACGGCCTCGCCGCGAGCGCCTACGCGCGCTCGGTGAAGCTGTCCGCGGCCGACACCCTGCCGGTCGCAGCCGACGTGCATGCCAGCGAGCCGAATGGCCCCGCGGCGAGCGACGTGGCGGCTGATTCCGCGTCAAGCCGCAATCGCGCCGACGCCATCTCGCGCGCCAGCATCTTCCTCGTCGACCATCCGGCCTCGCTCGCGCGCGGCGAGATGCGCTTTCGCCTGGCTGACCTGCTGATCAGCGCGGCCCGTGCCGACTTCCGCGACCGCATGAGCGTGTGGCTCAAGGCCCAGTCGGAGGGCCGCGCCGGGACATTGCCGGTGGTCGATCACGCGCAGGCGCTCACGCTCTACCGGCACATCCTCGCCGAGGACGACAGCTTCCCGCACCGCGACGCGGTGCTATTCAACGCCGGCATGCTGCTCGCCGACGCCGGCGACCCGGCCGCGGGTGGCTTCTTCACGCGACTCATCCGCGAGTTCCCGGCGTCGGCGTACGTGCAGGAAGTGAGCCTGCGGCTCGGCGACCTCGCGTTCGATGCGCGGCACACGGACGACGGGGTCGCCGACTACCAGCGCGCTGCCGCGGGCTCGGATCCGTCGCTCAAGGCGATCGCGCTCTACAAGACGGGTTGGGCGCACTACAACGCCGACCAGTTCGAAGCTGCGGCGGCGGCGTTTCGCGGCGTGCTCGACCTGTATGCAAGCGACGCACACCTGAGCGTGCAGGCCGACATCGAGCACGAGTCCGAGCAGTATTTTGTCTACTCGCTCGCCGCCGCCGGCGGCGCGGATGCGTACGAGCGGCAGTTCCCTGCCAGCGGCCGGGAGCCATCCTATGAGCGCCGCGTGCTGCGCGCCATGGGCCAGCACTTCCGCCGCTACGGTGAGTTGTCGCGCGCGGTCGCAACCGACGAGTTGTACCTCAGGCGCTGGCCCGCGGACGCGGCCGCTCTGGAGGTGGCGGGCCGCCTCGCCGAGACGCAGGGGCGCGCCGAGCGCCCGCTCGAGGAGCGCGCGACGCGGCTGCGCTGGGCAGAGGACTTCGCCCCCGGCGGCTCGTGGGCCAAGGCGCAGTCGTCCGACTCGCTGCGCACTGCCGGTGCGGAGTTCGCGCGCACCGCGTGGCGCGCCGAAGCGTTCGACCACCACAAACGCGCTCGCGAGCGTGGCTCATTCGAAGAATGGCGCGCGGCGCTCCAGGGCTACGAGACGCTGCTTGCGCGCTGGCCCGCGGACTCGGCATCGGCGGTGTTCGAGCTGCACGCCGGCGAGGCGTGCGCGGAGCTGGGCGACTACCGGTCCGCGCTCGCGCACTATCGCATCGCCACCGATCACGGTCGCGACAGCGTCGCAACGCGCGCGGCGTGGCAGCAGGTGGCGGTCACCGATCGCTGGTACGAGAGCACGCGCCCGGCGGCGGTGCGCGGGACCGCGCGCGGTCCGGGCAGCGATTCGCTCGCGCACGCGGTGATCACCGCGGCCGAATGGCTGCTCGAGCGCGAGCCGAAGCATCCCGAAGCCGCGAGCCTGGTGTGGCGCGAGTGCCAGTTGACGCTGGCGCACGGCTGGAACGACCAGGCGCTCCAACAACTCGAGCGTTTCGCACGCAGCTTCCCCACGGACGCACGCACCCCGCTCGCAGCCGACGAGCGCGCCGGGCTCTACTTCAGCGCCGGCGACTTCGCGGCTGCAGAGACTGCGTTCGAGCAGGCGCTCACGGTCGCGCGCCGCGCCGGCGTCGACTCGCTCGCGCGCCGCGCCGAGAAGGCGCTGCCCATGTGCGCCTACGCCAGGGCGGAGGCCGCGGTCGCGGCGGATTCGACGCAGCACGAGCGCCACGCGCAGCTGTTCGAGGAGCTGGCCAAGCGCTGGCCCGAGTTCGAGCACGCTCCCGCCGCGCAGTATCGCGCCGGGTTGGCGTGGCTCGCAGCCGGCCGCACGAAGGAGGGCGTGCACGCGCTGGAGCTGCTGGCCGAGCGCTGGCCCGCGAACCCGCTCGCAC
>JAYVCN010000043.1:0-4303 GCA_043749875.1 Candidatus Eiseniibacteriota bacterium
CGCCCTATCCGGGTCTCTCGCGCTATCGCCGCGCCAGCTTCGGACTCGATATCGGCTCGCTCGACTGGATGCAAGCCGTCGGACGCGGGAACACCCTGAGGCTCGGCACCCAGTTCGAGGTCCGTCGCTACCACGTGGACTTCCGCGACCGCGACTCGAACACCGGCCAGGGCGAACTCGCGTGGGGCTGGACTCGGTTGCCCCGTCATGGCCAGTTCGAGCTGCGCGCGCTCTACCGACGCAGCCAGGCGAAGGCGGAGGATGGTGACGAGGTGGCGGGCGGCGTGCCTGACGATCCAGACACTCGCTACCACGGGCTCGCGGCCGGGACCCACGGCGAGGTGGAGTTCGCGCGGCGCGCCTTGTCGCGGCTCAGCGGCGACGCGGACTACCAGTTCTCGACGCGCGACTTCGATTCTGATCGTCCGGCCGACAAGTTCCACTTCGGCCGCCGCGACCGTCTGCACACTCTCGAACTGGGGATCGGCGCCCGCTGGAACCGAGCGTGGCGCGGGCGGGCGTTCTGGCACTATGAGCGGAACCGGGCGAATCTCGGCGTCCCGGTGGCCATCACCTCGGTCGACACCGGCGATTATTCGCGTTCTCAGCTGGGAATCCGCCTCGACTGGTCGGGCACGCTGTGGCACTCGAAGGCTGCCGCATCGGCGAGCGACGAATGACGGCGATGAGCCCATCCGACGGCGCGCCGGTGCTCAAGTCCGCGGTTCCCGCCCGGCGCCGGATCCGGATCTGCGTCGCGGCCGCCCTCGCGGCGACCGCAGGCTTGGGCGCGATCGCCGGGTGTAACACGGCGCGCCTGATTGCGCCGCCCCCAGCGCTGCGCGCGGCCTCAGCGGCCGCCTACGCCGTGGACCTCGAGTTCGACGAGCCGCTGGCCAAGGGCGTCGCCGAGGATCCCTCGCACTACACGCTCATTCCCGTCGCAGGTGGAACCCCTCCAGCGATCGCGAGCGCCACGCTGGTGGACACGCTCAACGGCCGTGTCGTCCAGCTGGTGGTGCCCGACTGGTTCACCAACGATCCCGATGGCACCGACTGGGAGGTCACATCGAACGGCGTGCTCAATGTGTGGGGCAGGACCACGGGCACGCGCCGGGCGACGTTCCGCGCCGGCCTGTCCTACGCGGAGCCCCTCAAGGCACTGTTCGATGAGCGTTGCAGTTCATGCCACGGGGCGACACGCGCGGATGGCTCCTACCGTACCGACTCGCGCGCAGGATTGCTCGGCGCAGGGACGGACAACACTGCCAATCTCATCCCCGGCGACCCGGCCTGCCTCCTGGTGCGCAAATGCAAGCCGCACAATTCGATGTTCAATCTTGGCAATCTGAGCTACTTCGATTTCGAACTGATCCGCAACTGGGTGACGAGCTACAACGCGCGCCCGTAGATCAGCAGACGCCCGAACCGTGGACTCCCCACGATGACTCCGACGCTCACCGAACCACCCATCACCCACGGAGCTGCGCGCTGGAACGGTCGTGCCTCGCGCACCGCTCCGTGTGGGCGCTGACGCGCACTTGGATGGACGTGTACGCGAAGTTCGCCGAGCTGAGCGCAGCTGAGCGAGCAGGGGTCGATTTTCGGGTCCATGTCGTGCGGAGAGCGAACGCTCGCACCGTCGTCCTGGCGCCCCATGGCGGCGGTATCGAGCCTGGAACGTCGGAAGTCGCGAACAAGATCGCGGACAACGATCTGTCCTTGACCCTGTTGGAAGGGATCAAGCCCGCGCTTAACGCACGCCTTCACATCACGAGCACTAACTTCGATGAGCCTCGGTGCGTGGAACTCGTCCAGGCGGCTGACCATGTCGTCGCAATTCACGGCGAACGCAGTAAACAGCCAGTCGCGTTTCTAGGCGGAAGAGACATGGACTTGCGGGAGCACCTACGCTTGGAGCTGGAGAGGCACGGCTACAAGGTCAGCATTCACGCTAACTCCGAGCTGCAAGGCAGCTCCGCCGCCAACATCTGCAATCGCGGGCGCAGGGGGGCAGGCGTTCAACTCGAGCTGTCCTCGGGCCTGCGCAGGACCTTCTTCGAATCACTCACGGCCGCGGGCCGAAGGCAGCCGACCCCTGAACTGGCCAGGTTCGCAGGCGCGGTTCGAGCGGGTCTGCGCGCGGGGGGGGCGCTCTGAAGCGCGGATTGCCCCGCGGCGCTTCGCCTCCCGCCACGCCTTAGCGGAACAGCGCCTTCACCCGCTTCCAGCTGCTCGGGGTCGCGGGGACGGGGGCGCTCGCCAGGGTGACGAGGAAGATCGCGTCGGCGTAATCGCCGCCCGCGGCCGGCGTGGATTCGAACGCGAACCACAGCGAGCCTGCGCGCGCGCCGGTCCCGTTGTAAGCGAGCATCTGCGCGCGGCCGCCGGGATTGCGAGCGTCCTGTGAATACGACGTGCCACCCGCAAGCACTGAGTAGAAGCCGAAGTCGGTGCGGTCCGCGCCAAAATACGTGTTGCTGCCCTGGAACGTGTTGAGGGCATCGAACAGGTTGACCACAAGACGGTCGGGCAGGCTGCGGAAACTTCCGACCGCGGACCAACCCGCGGAGGCGGCCCCGGGGTAGACCTGGTAGAGCGCTGGCGATGCGAGCGCGGCGTTGTAAACGCCGACCGGCGCACTCGGATTGCCGAACGGGAGCACCTGGAACGAGCCGCCCGCGGGCAGGCTGAACGTCTGCGCGTCGAGCTGGCTGCCGACCACGTTGATCGCCTGGATCTGCGACGCGAAGAAGAACTGGAGCGCGGTGCCGCTCACCGGAACCTGCGGCGAGCGCAGTGCCGCGTGCGACGTCGTCGCCATCCCTGCGAGCAGCACGACCGTCATGGCGGATCGGGGAGCCGTGGCTGCCAGACGGGTGGCAAGCCGTGACCAGCGCGTGATGCTCATGGCGACCTCCCGGCGCCGCCCGAAAGCGGCACGCCGTTTGCGAGGCGCGGGAGCGGTCCTCGCTCCCGCAACTCACCTGCGCCCCCGCGAGGAGCGGTCATGCCCGCGCTCTCGCTTCTGCTTACGGCCGCGCTGTCCTGTGCACCGGCCACACACCCAACGGTCACCGAAGTGTACTACGACGCACCCGGCGTGGATACGGGCTATGAATTCGTCGAATTGTGGAACACCGGCGACGCGCCCGCGTCGCTGGCGGGGCTACGTCTCGAGGCCGGCGACGGGGCCGGCCCGGGTCGCTGGACTCTACGCTGGGCCGGCGCGCCCGCCGACTCGGTGGGACCGCATGCGCGCTTCGTGGTGGGGGGCGCGCTGGTGACGCCAGCCCCCGACCGGGTGGTCACGCTGGAACTGCAGAATGGTCCCGACGCGGTGCGGCTCGTGTGGCCGGACGGCACTGCCGAGGTGGTGGGCTGGGGCGCGCATGACTTCCCCGAGTACTACTGTGGCGCCCCCGCGCTCGACGTGGCCGGCGGCCAGTCGCTGGCGCGCATCCCCGACGCGGCCGCCACCGGTAGCAACGCCGGTGATTTTCGCGCGGCGGATCCCTCCCCGGGGGCGGCCAACGTGCGCGCCCGCGATGCAGCGCTCGTGCGCAGGCACCTCGCGCTCGAACCGGAGCGACCCGAACCGGGTGGCAGCGCCACGCTGAGCCTGCTGCTCACGAACCTGGGTGCGAGTGCATGGGACGCCGGCGCGGCGCACGTCGCGGTGAGCGGCGAGCTGATCGCCGCGTCGCTGGATGCCGCTGTGCCAGCGCTCGCCGCGGGCGAGACGACGCGGGTGCAGGTTGCGCTCACGGCACTACGCGCAGGGCGCGGCGCGCTGGCGGCGCGCGTGGTGCTGGCGGGCGACGAGTCGGCCGCCAACGATGCCGACACGCTGCTCGCGCGCGTGGGCGACGGACCACTCGAGCTGACCGAGATCCAATTCCATCCCGCCGCCGCAGAGGGCGAATGGATCGAAGTGCGCAATCGCACGCACGAATCGCTGGCGCTGGAGCAATTCAAAGTCGGCGATCGCGGCGGTGCGGGCGGCAGCGTCGAGGCGGGCGTGCCGTTGGCCGCGGACAGCCTCGCCGTGCTGGCGCAGGATCCGACCGCGCTACTCGTGGCGCGTCCCGCGCTCGACGCCGCGCGCGTGCGGCGCGTGACGCCGTGGGCGGCACTCAACAACAGCGACGACGCCACCGGTGTCGCCGACCAGGTGGTCGTCGCCGAGGCGAGCGGCGTGCCGGACGATCGCGTGTCGTATTCGGCGCAGGGCATCGCCGCGGGGGTCACGCTCGAGCGCGAGGGCAACACGTGGCGGCCGTCCGCGCTCGCCGGCGGCACG
>JAYVCN010000044.1:0-3620 GCA_043749875.1 Candidatus Eiseniibacteriota bacterium
GTCGCTCGCGAGCGACACGGTGGCGACGGCGCGCGACCTGGGCATCTGCTTCGGGGATTGAGGCGAATTCTGGTGACGTGAAGCCGTCGGTCCGCACCATCCATCGTCGGGGACCGCAGCGTGTTTTGCATGGCCGAACCAAGGCAGCATGCAACTGCTCGCAGCGAGTGGCACCAACGAGAGTCAGCCTCTGTGGTACCCACCGCCCCTTACCGACCGTGCAGTTCGCAAAGTCCCGAGATTTCCAGAGCTTGGCGGCGAATTCGAGGTTGTCCCCCGACGCGGTTGACCGGTACGCTTCCTGCTGTGCCCCGCTCTTAAACAGACATCCGCAGCTCTCCACCCATACCCGGGATCGCTCACTCATGAATAGACCGGTATCGCTCGCCTCCCTGGCGCTCGCGCTCGCGCTGTTCGCCGCTCCGGTTGCGGCCGCGCCCTTCGATCCGCCGGTCCCGCCCGAGGGCCCCATCGGCGCCCGCAAAGCGGCCGTGGACAAGGTTGTGCCGCGTTCGTTCAACTTCTCCGACCTGCCGCAACGCGCGCCCGGCTCCGAGAACATCCCCATCACGCTGCGGCGGGAGCACGAGTGGAAAGAGGCGGCAGAGGAGGTCGAGCGCCTGAAAGCGAACCCGCCGAATCTGCCGGTCACGTCGTTCTCGCAGTTCACGTTCGACACCACCCCGGCGGCGGCCGGCGGCAAGGGCGGGTTGACGCCGTTCGCGCCCACGCTCGGCACCGGCTTCGAGGGCATCACGCAGGGCGGCTTCATCCCCAGCGAGCCCACGCTGGGCGGTGGTCCGCTCAACATCTTCACGGCCGGCAACGTCAGCGTCACCGTCACCAACAAGGACGGCACCAGCCGCGTCGAGACCAACGGCGCCACGTTCTTCGGCGTGCCGGCGGCCGAGGGCGCCGTCTCGGATGCACAGAGCTATTACGATGCCCTGCACGGGCGATTCGTCGCGGTGTGCTTCACGCAGGGCACCGTGCCCAGCAACTTCTCGAACTTCTACCTCGCCATCTCCAAGACCAACGACGCACGCGGCGCGTGGTGGCTCTACAAGTTCGACATGAGCAAGGACGGCGCCGTCCAGACGGGGAACTGGAGCGACTACGAGGGCCTCGGCATCTCCGAGGACAAGCTCGTGTTCAGCGCCCAGCAGTTCACGTTCGCCACGAACGCGTACGCATACCAGAAGTTCCGCATCATGGACCGCGCCCTGGCCTACAGCGGCGCCGCATTGGCGCCGGTCGATATCGTCAACTTCGCGCCGCCAGCGGGTGGCGACGCCAACGACAACTTCGTCACCAAGCCGGCGCGCAACCTGACGCCCGGCGACAACACCATCTACTGCCTGTGCGTGCGCACGGGCACGGGCTCGCGCGTCACCTACCGCACCATCACCGGCACGCCGGCGGCGCCGACGCTGTCCCCGGGCAACCTGGTGTCGGTGAGCGCGTACAGCGCGCCGCCGGATGCCTTGCAGCCCGGCAGCACCCCCCCCACCGGTCTGGTGGCCACGAACGACTGCCGACCGACCGATTTCTACGTCCGGAACGGCGTGCTGATCGCGTCGTGGCACACGGCCGCCACCATCAGTGCCACGAGCGTGTCCGCCATCCGCCTGTTCCGCATGCGCACCAGCGACCGCGTCGTATTGACGGACGAGACGTTTGGGGCGGCGAACACGTTCTACTACTTCCCCGCCGTCACCGTGGACTCGGTCGGCACCATCTTCATGGGCTTCGATCGCTCGAGCAGCACGGAGTTCGCGTCCGCCTACGCCAGCGGCAAGCGCCGCGGCGATGCCGCCATCCAGCCGAGCGCGCTGGTCAAGGCCGGCGTGGCGTTCACGCAGCAGACGCGCTGGGGCGATTACACGGGCATCGATCAGGACGCGTCGTTGTTCTCCCCCAGCCAGTCGGTGGCGTGGTACGCGGGCCAGTGGAACAAAGCCACTAACACATTCGGCACGTGGATCAACAAGCTGACCTACACGTACGGCCAGGTGTTCGGCACGGTCACCGACGACTGCGACGGCTCGATCGGCACCACCGCCGACCGCGTCGCCATCGCCGGCGTCACCGTGACGTTGAAGCAGGGCGCCGCCACGATCGCCACCACCACCACCAATGCGCTCGGCCAGTACAGCTTCGGCTACCTCGAGAGCGCCACCTACGACGTCGTCGTGACGCCGCCCGCGGGCGGCACGAACATCGACGCCGTGGCCGGCGTGGGCGGCACGTCGCAGACGCGCGTGAGCGCCTCCGACGTGCAGATCGCGCTGACGAACGCGCAGGCTTCGTCCGGCGACAACTTCGTCGTCGCCAGCAGCAAGCCGCTCGCCGCCACCACGTCGATCGCGCCGAGCGTGCGCGCGGTGGGCGACCCGCAGTTCTCGCTCACGGTGAACGGCTCCAACTTCACGACTTGCTCGAGCGTGCGCATCGACGGCCTGGACCGCGCGACGACGATCGTGACGGCGAACCAGTTGACCGCGATCATCACCGCCGCGGACCAGGCCGCCGGCGGCACCAAGACCATCACCGTGTTCACGCCCACGCCGGGCGGTGGCACGTCGAACGGCCAGACGCTCACCATCAACGGCGCACCGGACACGACCCCGCCGGTGGTCACCGTGACCTCGCCGGTGGGCGGCGAGAGCTGGGCCGCCTCGAGCGTGCACAACATCACCTGGACGGCCACGGACAACGTCATCGTCGCGAACGTGAGCCTCGCGCTCTCGACCGACGGCGGCGCCACGTTCCCGACCGCGGTCGCCACGGCCATCGCGAACACCGGCGCGTTCAGCTGGACGGTGCCGGTGAATCTCACATCGACTGCCCGCATCCGCGTGCGCGCCCTCGACGGCTCGGGCAATGTCGGCTCGGACTCGAGCCACACCAACTTCGCCATCACCGGCTTCACGGTGACGGCAAGCGCCGGAGCCAACGGCAGTATCGCGCCGAGTGGCGTCCTGCAAGTAGCCGACGGCGCCACGCCGTCCTACACCATCACGCCCAACACCGGCTTCCACGTGCTCGACGTGCTGGTGAACGGCTCATCGGTGGGCGCGGTGACGAGCTTCACGTTCCCGGCCATCCACGCCGACCAGACCATCGCGGCTTCGTTCGCGATCAACACCTACACGCTGACGCTGTCCACGGTCGGCAGCGGCACGGTCGCCGCGGTGCCGGTGCAGGCCACGTACAACCACGGCACGGTGGTGCAGCTCACCGCCACGCCGGCCGTCAGCTGGAACTTCGATTTCTGGAGCGGTGACGCCTCCGGCGGCGTGAACCCATTGAACGTGACGATGGACGCCAACAAGAACATCACCGCGAACTTCGGCCAGCACTTCTACACCTGGAACCAGACGGGCACGGCCTCGTGGGCCACGTCCACGAACTGGACACCCACGCGCACGGTGCCGGCCGCGAACGACGTGCTGTTCTTCAACAATGGCGCCACCACCGTCGCGACCGGCGTGCCGACGCAGACCATCGGCCAGCTGTCCGTGAGCGCGAACACCAACGTCACGCTGCAGGCAGCAGCGGCAGCCACCACCGTCACGATCCAGGGCGCCGCCGGCGCCGACCTGAGCGTGGCGGCCGGC
>JAYVCN010000045.1:0-4060 GCA_043749875.1 Candidatus Eiseniibacteriota bacterium
GCCGTGCCGCGACCGAGCCCGCACCGAATCGCCAGCCGCCACAGCATCCACGCATTGGCCAGGTGCAGGATCACGTTGGTGAGGTGGTAGCCCCAAACGTGCGTGTCCCAGATTCGGCGCTCGATCCACAGGCTGAGCGAGACGAGCGGGCGGAAGAAGTGGAACACGACAGGGTCCTGGTGGACCCACAGATGGATCCGGTAGTCGGTCGTGCGCAGGGCGAAGTCGAGCACCTCGAAGCCGAAGCGGTGGCCGGCTCGCGCCAGGAGGAACGAATCGTCGAGCAGAAGCCCCGTGCGGACGTATCCAATGAGAACGGCCACTGCGAAGAGCGCCGCCAAGAGTGGTGCGTGCTCGGCGAGTCGGCCGGGTCGCCTGTCCAAGCTCACGGCACGCTCCGCAGCGAAACGATCGCTCCGGGTCCCACGCGGTATCGGACACCTCGCCAGCTGACCTCAGGACGGACGAAGGCCGCGAACCAAGCGAGTGTCGCGCAGACATCCGCGACAGGCGTCAACAGAAGGACCCATAGAGCCGCCCGGTCGCGCAGGAACGTGCGAGAAACGAGCGCGGCCGCGAGGGCGCGGGCCACGCCCGCCACGAGGAACATGGCCGCTGTCGTGGCGTGCGGCGCCAATGCGAAAGCGAGCGCAGCGAGGGGAACCCCGGCGCGTAACCAGCCCAGTCCCATGTATCGGGCGAGTGGTAGGCCGAACCGCATGGCGACGTGCCAGCGGCGCGCCTGGGACCAGCACTCCGACAATCGCATGTGCTCCCGATGGACCGGCACCGGCTCGTCGTGCAGCGCCACTCGATGCCCCAGCTCGACGACGCGCCGCGCGAGCGCGGAGTCCATGAGCAGCCGGCGCTGGAGCCACGTCACGCCGTCGGCCTGTTCCAGCAAGTCCGTGCGGACGGCAAGGCAGGTTCCGTTCGCCATGGCCATACGGTCCCATGCCTGGAACACGCCGAACAGTCCGGCGATGTCAGTATCGATCATCGCCGCCACCAGGCCGGACCCGAGGTCTCGAGCGCCGCGATACGAGGGCACGCAGGTGACAAGTCCCACGGACGGGTCGTCGAGACGCTCGACGAGACGGGCGATGAACCCGGGATCCGGCGGCCGCGCGTCGCTGTCGGCGAGCACGACGACATCGGCGTCGATGTGTTCGAGACCTGCGGCGAGGTTGTGTCCCTTGCCGAGGTCGGCCCCCGCGGGTCCACTGACCACGAGGCGAACATGGTCGTGGCCCCTGGCCAGGGCGCGGGCCACCGTGAGGCCCGCGTCATGAACGTCCTCGGCAACAAAGACGAGACGTACACCGCCCGGGGCCCGTTGCGCGATGAGGGCGGCCACATTGGCGCCCAGCCCCTCCTCATCGCCGCGCACCGGGACCACGACACCGATCCGTGGCGGGATCCGCCCGGGCTCCCGCCTGGTCTTGCGCGCCCGTGCGAGCGCGAGGTGGACCGGGTAGGACAGGCTCACGAGCCCCGGCGTCGCCACCATCAGGACGATCCACAGCGAACTCGGGAACATGTCAGCGCGGTCCGCTCATGTTCAGTACCGGAAGCTCATGAAGCCGGTGGTGAGGCCCGCGCTCGCCGAGACCAGCAGGACGCGGTGCCCGCGCTCGAGCCGGCCGCCCTCAAGTGCGAGTGAGAGCCCAAGCGGTATCGAGGCCGACACGGTGTTCCCATGTCGCGAGAACGTCTCAAGGGCGCGCGCGTGATCCAACCGGAGCTTGCGGATCACGCTCTGCGCCGCCGGTATGCTCGTGGAATGCCCCACGATCAGGTCCCATTGCCCGCTCGCGAGCGCAGGATCGTCCCAGAACTGCCGGGCAAGCTGTGCGATGGCCTGCTGGTGTAGCTCGGCCGCGAAGACGAAGAAATGGAGCGGCGGAGCGTCACACTTCGACGGCGTCCCGTCGAGAAAGTTCCGGGCATGTCCCAGCGGGATCTGGCACAGCCCATGGTGCTCGCCGCTGGTCACGAACGTGGCGTGATAGTCGGCATCGTCGGCGCCCAGGATCGTGGCCGTTGCCGCCTCGCCGACTGTGAACCCGCCCCACAGGTGATCGAGGTCCTCCACGCGACGGAAGTCCCAGCGAATGAACTCCTCGAAGTTGAACTCGCAGTTCAGGACCATGATGTGGCGATAGACCCCGCGCGCGAGCAGGTGATGAGCGATGTCGAGCGCGCGCATCCAGCTCGCACACGCGTCGAGGAGGTCGAAGCAGGTGGCGCGAACAAGGCCGAGTCGGTGCTGGAAGATGTTCGCCGTCGCGGGCTCCAGAAAGCCGCGCCCCACGCCGACGTAGATGAGCAGGTCGATGTCCTCCGCCCCGAGGCCGGCGCGCTCCAGCGCCTTCCGGCCCGCGTCGAGGCCGAACGACACGGCAAACTCCCCCGGGGCGCGATGGAACCGCGTCACTGCTCCCGCTCGCTCGAATCGGGCACTCAGGTCCTCGGTGAACCGCGCGCGATCGGACTGGGGAATCGCGTTGAGTTCGTGGCGGAGGATACGGGACACCAGATGCTCGTTGGTCACGACGGAGCTGGGAAGCGAGTGGGCGATGCCAAGAATCTTCACGTCGTTTCCTCCGGCTGGCTGCGTCCGGTCCCATGCTTGCCTACGCTGCTGCCTTGCTGGGATCGCCTGTTGTGAGCTAGTTCCCACTCCACGGCCCTGCGAATCGCGTCCTCGCATGAGCCTCTGGCGCGCCACCCAAGACCCTCGGCAGCGTGTGAACTGTCAATGTGCGCGTGGACACCTGCGATCGCAACTGCCATTCGATGGGGCGGCGACTTCTGCACGCGCATGACCTCATCGAGCACGTCGAGCAGCACGGCGCCTGCGCGCGCCGCGGCGCCAGGAAGTCGTATCGGTGAGAAGATCCGTCCAGCGGCGCGCGCATGAGTGGCGAGCACATCGCGCTGAGTCATCACGCTGTCGGCCGCGATATCGTAGACATCCGAACCTGCGCCGCGCTGGGCCACAGCGCGCGCGATCGCATCTGCCAGATCCTCAACGGCCACGCACGGAATAGCGTTCCTTCCGTCTCCCACCATCAGCAGAGCAGGTTGGGAGAGCGTTCGGAGCAGCCATGGCGTCGTCCATCGGTCTCCGGGTCCGAGCACCAGCCCTGGCCGGATCACGACCGTCGCAATCCGTCCCGCGACAGCTGCGCGATGAACGATGCGCTCGGCAAGAAGCTTGCTCCGTACATAGTGGTTCCAGCGGGCGACGTACCGAACCAGAGGCGACGCCTCCCGAACCCCCTCCCCACGTCTGGGCTCTGCGTGGACAGCGAGGGAACTCACGTAAATCAGGCGGGGAACCCCGGAGACGACTGCGGCGCGAACCAGCAGGCGCGTTCCGGTCACGTTGACGCGGCGATAGTCTGCCCAGGTCCCGCTCGCTCCGACGAGCCCCGCCGCGTGAATCACGGCGTCTTGGGATTCGCATGCCGCGCGCAGGGACCTGGGGTCGGCGAGATCCCCGACACGTACCTGCGCGCTTCGCGGAAGCTCGTCTGGTCGCGACCGCGCTCGGCTCAGGATCGTGACGACATGCCCGTCCGCCGACAGCCGACCAGCGACATGCCCGCCGACGAATCCCGTGCCGCCCGTCACAAGAATCTTCAGCGGAACCTCCACATTGATCGCCAGTCGATGTCGGTGATGGGCGACGCAAGTTTGTGGACAACATGCGCTGCCGCCGAGAGGCGAGCGTCCCCGGGCGGCTCGTCCACGATCTGCGCCGAAGCAATCAGGCGCAACCGCCACAAGGGCATCGTCCCATATCAAGGCTGTATTCTATTGCACAGCATCAGCGTACAGCGCATCACCCTTTCGCCGCCGCCTCCCCCGCCACGGTCCCGCTACTCCACGCCCACTGGAAGTTGAATGCTATTCAAGGGGATGTGCAGGGTGGTGGGAAACCGTGCAACCGTTCACCAGATGCGGAGCTGGCGGACATCGAGGAAGCCGATGGCGACGGATAGATCCGCCTGAACACGGATGGTTCAAGCACACTTCTGACACAATCGTCAGC
>JAYVCN010000046.1:0-2609 GCA_043749875.1 Candidatus Eiseniibacteriota bacterium
AGGCAGGGTCGTGGGCGGAGTCGCGTGCGTTCGAGGAGCGGGCGCTTCGCCTGGCCATCGAGGAAGGCTGGCCGGGGCTGGTGGCCACAGGTCTTTGCACCTTGATGATCCAGGACGCACTCACCGGGAGAGCCGCCCGCGCGCTTCGCGGCGCACGACGGACTCTGCGGCTCGTGAGACAGACCGAGCGCTACCTCGAGCCCACCACGGTCCGAGCCGTGGCGATGGCCGCCCGCGCCATGGGGCGCACAGGCCTGGCCGCGCGCGCGTGTCGTTCCGCGGTGGCACTCGCTGACCGCAGCGGCGGGCTCTACGAGATTCAGTGGTCGCGCATCGAGTACGGGCACCTGTTCGCGCGGTCCGGCCGGTGGGAGCAGGCGCGCGAGCTGTGGCAGGCGGGCTGGGCGGAACATCCGCTGCCCGATTCGATCCCGGCCTGCATCGTGAGCCTGCTGCTCGGGCGTGCCGACGCTCGGCGGAAGGCGCTGGCCGATGCCGAGCAGCGACTCGATGGGGTGGAATCGTGGTTGCAGGGCCATCGCGCACCCTACGTACGGGCGCACGCGCTGCAGTTGCGGGCTGAGATCCTGCTGGCCCGGGCAGAGCCCGCGGACGCAGCGGCAGCGGCCAGCGCCGCGCTGGATGCCTACGATGCGTTGCCGGCTCCGTCGGACGCTGGCTGCGCGGCGCTGGAGTTCGCGCGCCTGGCCAATGCCCACGGGCTCGCGGCGCGCCTGCCCGTGGGCGAGTGGTTGCAGCGCGCGGCGGCGGCGTTCGAGCTGGTGGGGGACCGGCCAGGCAGGGGACGCGCGCTGGCGCTGGCGGTGGATTGGTACCGCCGCTTCTCGACCGGCGGCGCGCCGGTCACGCGCGACCGCGATCTGCTCAAGGCGGTCGGCCGGCTCCTCGATTCGCTCTCCGACCTCGGCCAGCTGACGCGCGCGGCGATGCGATTGGCGGTCGAACAGCTCGATGCGGAGCGGGGTGTGCTGTTGCTGGCGGGGACTGTTCCGGGAGCGGAACCCGATGCCGACGATCTGCGGCCGGTGGTGGAGCATGGCGCTATCGATGCCGCGACGCGCGACCAGGCGATCACCTACAGCCGGCAGGTGGTCCAGCGGGTGCGCCAGAGCGGCGGGTCACTGGTGATCCCCGATGCTCGCACGGAGCCCGATGCGCTGTCGCACAGCATGGTCGAACTGGGGCTGCGGTCGATCCTGTGCGTGCCGCTGTTCGTGGAATCGCGCGTCGTCGGCGCGGTGTACCTGGACGACTCGCGCCGGCCGGATGCATTCGGCGATGCCGAGCGTGCGCTGCTCGAGGGTTTCGCGCACCTGCTCGCGGTGGCCATCGAGAACAGCCGCGGTCACGAGGAGGTCCGGCGCGAGAACGAGCAGCTCGTGGGCGAGAACCTGTCGCTGCGGCGCGAGGCCAGCGTACGATTCCGGCCGCAGAACTTCATCGGCGGCAGCCTCGCCATGCAGCGCGTTCTGGCCACGGTGGAACGCGTCGCGCTCTCCCCGAGCACCGTGCTGATCACCGGCGAGAACGGCACCGGCAAGGAGCTGATCGCCAAGCTGCTGCACCGCTCGGGCCCGCGTGCGCTCAGGCCGTTCGTGACCGTGAACTGCGCTGCCCTGGTGGAGACGCTGTTCGAGAGTGAACTGTTCGGCATCCTCGCCGACGTCGCCACGGGAGTGAAGGCGCGCTCGGGGCGCTTCATCGAAGCGGATGGAGGCACGCTGTTCCTGGATGAGATCGGTGACATGCCGCTGTCACAGCAGGTCGCGCTGTTGCGCGCGTTACAGGATCGGGCGGTCACGCCCGTGGGCGCCGGGCGTGCGATCCCGGTGAACGTGCGTATCATCGCGGCCACGAACCGCGACCTGGCGCGAGGGATTGCGGAGGGCAGGTTCCGCGAGGACCTGTGGTTCCGACTGCACGTCATCCCCATCGAGATGCCACCGCTGCGTGAACGCAAGGCGGACATCCCGGCGCTGGCGCAGCACTTCGCCGCGGTGTTCGCCGGGCAGCAGGAACGCGAGCTGCCCACGTTATCGCCCGGCCTGCTGGCCGTGCTCATGCAGAGCGACTGGCCGGGGAACGTGCGCGAGTTGCAGAACTACATCGAACGGCTCATGGCCGTGACGCCCGGCAAGCTGTTGCAGCCGGACCCGCTGCCGCACGATCTGCATCTGAGAACCCAGACCGCGGCGCATGGCGAGCGCGGGCGCTCGCTCAAGCAACTCGTGGCCGATCTGGAGAAGCGCCAGGTCGAGGATGCCCTGGACCGACATGCCGGGAATCAGTTCCGAGCTGCCGTCGAACTTGGGCTCACCGAGCAATCCCTGCGCTACCGACTGCGAAAGTACGCACTCCACCAGTCGCGCCGATTACGGCGAGTTCGCTGAAAACAGCGAATTAGATGTAGCGCATTGCCAACACTATCGTTGGGTGTATCATGCCTGTGTCATGTTCGCCGAAATCAGCGAATACGACAGTCATGGTCCGTCTGCACCCGGTGCGCTGTCTTGTGCTTAACGTGTTGTAGCGCAGTGAGTTACCGCAGCGTGTTGAGTTATGCATGTCTCTGGCACGCGTCTGGCCTC
>JAYVCN010000047.1:0-12472 GCA_043749875.1 Candidatus Eiseniibacteriota bacterium
TGGGCCGCTTCCGCCACGAGGCGGTGGCGGTGGATCCACTCACCGGCTGCGCGTACCTGAGCGAGGATCGCGACGACGGCTTGCTGTATCGCTATCGGCCCGATGCCGTGGCGCATGGCACCAAGCCATCTGCATTGCGCGTGGGCGATTACGCGCGCGGTGGCGTGCTCGAGGCGCTGCGCGTGAAGGCGCGGACGAGGCTGCTCACGAACAACCAGGCGGGGGCACCGGCGATCGCCCTGGGTGAATCCTACGAAGTGGATTGGGTTCGTATCCCCGATGTGGACCCAGCCGTGGACATGGAGCATGTGCCGGGCGACAGCATACAACAGCGCGCCGCGGCTAACTCCACGCGTGCACAGGGTTTCGCGCTCGGCTGCGCGCCGTTCGCGCGCACGGAGGGCATCGCGTTCGCCAACGGGAGCGTGTACTTCTGTTGCACGAATGGAGGCGCGGCGAAGCTCGGCCAGGTGTTCAGGCTCGACGTCCGGCGGAACCGCCTGTCGCTCGTGGTTGAACCCGACGACCACGCGCAGCTCGACGGCCCGGACAACATCGTCGTCGCGCCGTTCGGCGACCTGGTCGTGTGCGAGGACAACCTCGCCCAGCGCGCGAACTTCATCGTCGGAGTCACTACTCGCGGAACGTGTTACCGCATCGCGCGCAACGCGCACCCGGACCAGCGTGAGTTCGCCGGCGCATGTTTTTCTCCCGATGGAAACACGCTGTTCGTCAACGTGCAGTCGCCCGGGATGACGTTCGCGATCTGGGGCCCTTGGGTGCGACGACGGATCTGAATCGCGGGCAACGACGCGGCTGCTGACGCGCGGCGCGGCGGCGTTGCCGACGCGGCAAGCGGCGGCGCACTCTACACCTGCGGCGATGGCGGTGCCGTTGCGCGACGCGGTGGCACGCGCGACGCCTGGGAGCGTCCGCACACCTGACCTGCGCGTGACAGCAGCTCACGCCTGCGCTGCGCGCGTGCGTCGCGTGTCCAGCGAAAAAATTCCCGCGCGTGGAGCGGAGAATTTTTCTCTTGTGGCCGCATGCGCGAAGGTGGGATAACCCAACCTCGCCGCCGGAGCAGGCCGACACCTCGCGCCCGGCGGTTTCCCATCACGCGAACAATCCAAGTCTCTCGCGAAGTATCCCGCGTTCCATTTCGGGCCCAGCCGAGCTGGCCTCGCCCCGTGGCGTTGTTCATCCCCGGAGGCCGTCCCGGCAGGGCGCACAGCAGAAGCAGGGGCATACCCCGAGCTTCGAGGACCAGGGAGGTCCCATGTCGCAGACTTTGTCCCATGATTTCTCCCGTGAGAAGAGCACCTCCCCCAGCGCCAGCAACACCCCCACCCAGGGCGGCGTCCACATCGCCCGCCGCTTCACGCACAAGGGCAAGGATCCGCTCGACGACGTGAAGTGGGAACAGCGCCGCACCGTCATCTCGAACCCCGATGGTTCCACGGTGTTCGCGATGGAGGGCGTCGAGGTTCCGGCGGAGTGGTCGCAGCTGGCCACCGACATCGTGGTGAGCAAGTACTTCCGCAAGGCGGGCGTGCCGGGCAAGCCCGGGCACGAGACCAGCGTGCGGCAGGTCGTGCGCCGGCTCGCGCGCACCATCCGCGTCACCGGGGAACAGCAGGGCGGCTACTTCGCCAGCCCTGAGGACGCCGAGGCCTTCGAGGCCGAGCTGTCGTACATGCTGGTGCACCAGATCGGTGCGTTCAATTCGCCGGTGTGGTTCAACTGCGGCCTGTTCCACGAGTACGGCATCGGCGGCTCCGGCGGCAGCTTCGCCGTGGACCTGGCCACCGACACGGTGCACATGACCAGCGACTCGTACGCGCGGCCTCAAGTCTCCGCCTGCTTCATCCAGTCGGTGACGGACGACCTGATGTCCATCTTCGAGCTGGTGAAGAACGAGGCGCGCGTCTTCAAGTACGGCTCGGGCACGGGCACGAACTTCTCCAAGCTGCGCGGTCGCATGGAGAAACTTTCGGGCGGGGGCACGTCGTCGGGGCTCATGAGCTTCCTCGAGGTGCTCGACCGCGGCGCCGGCGCCACCAAATCCGGCGGCACGACGCGACGCGCGGCCAAGATGGTCGTGCTCGACATGGATCACCCGGAGATCGTGGACTTCGTGCACTGGAAGGTGCGCGAGGAGCGGAAGGTCGCGGCGCTGGTCGCCGGCGGCTACTCGTCGGACTTCAACGGCGAGGCTTACGCCACCGTGGCGGGCCAGAACTCCAACAACTCGGTGCGCGTGCCGGACACGTTCATGAATGCCGTCGAGACCGATGGCACGTGGTCGACGCGGCTGCGCACCAACGGCGACGTGTACGAGACGTTCCAGGCGCGCAAGCTGTGGCGCGACGTCGCCGACGCGGCGTGGACGTGCGCGGACCCCGGCGTACAGTATGACGACACCATCCAGAAGTGGCACACGTGCAAGGCGACGGACCGCATCAATGCGACGAATCCGTGCTCCGAGTTTGCGTTTTTGGACGACACTGCCTGCAACCTCGCGTCCATCAACTTGATGCACTTCCGACGCGACGATGGCTCGTTCGAGATCGAGGGCTATCGCCACGCGAACCGCGTGTTCTTCCTGGCGCAGGAGATCCTGGTCTCGTTCGCGTCGTATCCGACCGAGAAGATCGCGCGCAACTCGGAGGACTACCGGCCGCTGGGCCTGGGCTTCGCGAACCTGGGCACGCTGCTCATGGTCGAGGGCCTGCCCTATGACAGCGACGCGGCGCGCACGTACGCGGCCTGCGTCACCGCCATGATGACCGGCGAGGCGTACGCGCTGTCCGCCGAGTTGGCGGCCAGCAAGGGTCCGTTCCGCGGCTTCGAGCAGAACCGCGACAGCATGCTCGGCGTCATGCGGCTGCACCGCGAGGGCGCTCGCGCCATCGACCCGGCGCTCGCGCCGCGCGACATGCGCAGCGCGGCCATCGAGGCGTGGGATCGCGCCGTGGCGTACGGCGGCCTGCATGGCTACCGCAACGCGCAGGCCACGGTGCTGGCGCCGACCGGCACGATCGGCCTGCTCATGGACTGCGACACCACCGGGGTCGAGCCCGACTTCGCGCTGGTCAAGTTCAAGAAGCTGGCCGGTGGCGGCTACTTCAAGATCGTGAACCAGTCGGTGCCGCTCGCGCTCGAACGACTCGGCTACGACACGCAGGAGATCGAACGCATCATCCGCTACGCGGTGGGTTACGGCACGATGCAGGGCGCGCCGCACATCAATGATTCGTCGCTGCATATCAAAGGCCTCACCGATGCCGAGCTGAACGTCATCGAGAAGGCGCTCCCGAACGTGCTCGACATCCGCCAGGCGTTCGGCCGTGGCATGGTGAGCGACGAGACGCTCACCCGCCTCACCGTCACCATGGCCGAGCGCGAGAAGCCCGGCTTCAACGTGCTGCCGTTTCTGGGTTTCACCGACGCGCAGATCGACGAGGCCAATCTGTACGTGTGCGGCACGCAGACGGTGGAGGGCGCGCCCGGCCTGAAACACGAGCACCTCGCGGTGTTCGACTGCGCCAACCGTTGCGGAGCGACGGGCACGCGCTACATCCGCCCCATGGGCCACGTGCGCATGATGGGCGCGGTGCAGCCGTTCATCTCGGGCGCCATCAGCAAGACGGTGAACCTGCCCAACGAGTCCTCGGTGGAGGACGTCGAGCAGATCTACCTCGAGTCGTGGAAACTGGGCTTGAAGGCGGTGGCGCTCTACCGCGACGGCTGCAAGCTGTCGCAGCCGCTCGCCTCGGGCAGCACCAGGAAGAAGTCCGACGAGCCCGCGGCCACCACGGCCGATGCCACGGGGCCGCCGAAGCTGCACCGCCGCCGCCTGCCGCGCCGCCGGCATGGGTTCACGCAGGAGGCGCGCATCGCCGGGCACAAGGTGTTCCTGCGCACCGGCGAATACGAGGATGGGAGCATCGGCGAGATCTTCATCGACATGCACAAGGAGGGCGCGGCGTTCCGCAGCATGATGAACTGCTTCGCCATCGCCGTGAGCATGGGCTTGCAGTACGGCGTTCCGCTCGAGGACCTCGTGGACCAGTTCTGCTTCCCGCGCGTCGAACCGCACGGCCGCGTCGAGGGACACGACAACATCAAGGTGTCCACGAGCGTGATCGACTACGTGTTCCGCGTGCTCGGCTACGAGTACCTGAACCGCACCGACCTCGCGCACGTCATCGACGAGGCGCCGCAGGGCCAGCTGCTGCGCCGTCCGCGCGCCACCGACATGCCGGTCGGCAAGGAGCACAGAAACGCGCACGGCCAGCTCGTGCCGGGCATCACGCCGGCGCGGCCGGTGCTGACGCCCAACACGTCACGCTTGGCGGACGCCGAGGATATCGGTGCCGCGAGCCTCGTGTACCAGAACAAGCGGCTGCTGGGCGACGCCCCCGCGTGCGACAGCTGCGGCCACATCACGATCCGCAATGGCACCTGCTACAAGTGCTTGAACTGCGGGAACTCGATGGGATGCTCGTGAACTGCTGATCGCGAGCTTCAGGGAAATAGCCTGCACGCCAGCGGCCGGCGCCCTCGGGTGACCGGCCGCAGGTGTATCGGGCGCCGGCGGAAGCCGCCCGCGCACCGCGCTAACGCGCGCTCAGCGCCTCGGCGCACTCCACCACGAACAGGTGCTCGCGGTTCCGTGCGGGCCCCGGCGTACCGACCTTCTCACCCTGCAAGTTGTACACGCCGAGCCGGTGGCCGATGTAACGCGGGTGGTCGACCGAGACTTCGCTCACCTCGCCGCGCCTGCTCAGCAGTTCGCGCAGCTGCGGCAGCTCGAGATAGCCTTCGTCGTTGAACGACACCACGATGCGCCGCGCACGCACGCGCTCGAGCACCGCGGCGAACGCGTTCGCGATGAGCCCGCGGCGGTTGAATGCGCTCCCGCGCTCGCGCACGTCGATGCGCTTGCACGCGATGCCATACACCTCGGGCGCGTCCCAGCGTACGAGCGTCTCCCACACATGATAGTTCCCGAGGTAGCTATGCTGGTTGTAGGGCGGATCCAGGTAGACCACGTCGGCAGCGAACCGCCCGGCCGCCTCGACCGCGTCGAGGCACGAGGCCGAGCCCTCGCCCTCCAGCAGCTCCGGCAGTCGCAACCGCAATGGATTCTGTGCGCGCGCCGCCCATTGCTTCAGGTACGCCATTTGAACACCGACCGTGGAGTCGACTCGATCCGCCGCCTCGACGAGGCTCGTGAGCGCGATGGCCTCGAGCTCGGGTTCCAGCGCGAGCGCAGCGATCCGCATGCGAATGGCCTCCACCCGGGCGCCATTCTCTGGCTTCAGATACCGAGAGCGTACGCAGTACGTGTCGGTGAACCAGCCGGGCTCGCCCGGCAGTACTGCCAGCTCGGCGATCAGCCGCGCTGCCGGAGCTCGCCAGCGTCGCGCGTCGGCCGCCACGTAGCAGCACGCCAGCGTGTGGGCGTATGCGTTGTGGTCGTTGGCGTGCACGCGCACGCCCGCGCGCTTCAAGGCGTGGCCGACGCGTGAGGTGCCCGAGAACAGGTCCAGCGCCGTGCGCACTCCGCCGCTCGTGAGCGCACTCACGAGCTGGGGCACCAGCAGGCGCTTGGATCCGAGGTACTTGATCAGCGGGGACCTCTGCTTCGTGGCGTACTACGTCCTGGCTCGCCGCAATGCGGCCTTCACGCGTGCGACGAAGCGCGCAGGATCGAGCGGCTTGCGAATGTAATCATCCGCGCCGGCATTCATCAACTCCGCTTCGAGTCCCTCGTCCTCGTGGGCGGTCGCCACGAGCACCGGCAGCGTCTCGGTCGCGGTGTCGCAGCGTAGCTGCTGGAGCACCTCCAGCCCATTGAGCCCCGGCATGGTGAAGTCGAGCACGACCAGCGAGTAGCGCGGCGCGGTCCGGATCTGGGCCAATCCCGACGCGCCGTCGGGTGCCTCGTCCACGTCGAAGCCAGCGCCCTCGAGTAGTCGCCGCGCGGTGGCGCGTTGGATGCGGTCGTCATCGACGACGAGGATCTTCAAGCGGGTGATCTCGGGCACAGGCTTCGACTCGGCTGCCCCTTCCACGGCGGCTTCGCCGCCGAGCACGCGCGCGACCTCGTCCAGCGTCGTCTGCCCCTGCGAGACGCGGGCGAGGCCCACGGTCAGCATCGGACTCATGCCGCCCACGATCGCCGCACGCGCGATGTCGACGGATGTTCTGCCGGCACCCACCAGCGCCGAGAGCGTGGGGTCCACCGTCAGCACCTCCAGCACGGGCAGGCGTCCCTGGTATCCCGTCTGCCGGCAGTTGGCGCAGCCCGGGGCTCGGCGAACCGGTCGAACGCCGAAGCGCTCGGACAACCGCTGTTCGTCACTGCTCAGCTCCGAGGTGACGACTTCCGCGCACTTCTCGCACAGCCGGCGAACCAGTCGTTGCGCGATCACCCCGCGCAGCGAACTGGCGATGCTCGGCCGATCGAGACCGAGGTCGATCAGTCGCTCCACGGCACTGGCGGCGTCGTTGGTGTGGAGCGTGGCGAGCACCAGGTGCCCTGTCATGCTGGCTTGCAGCGCGATCGCGGCGGTCTCGGGGTCGCGAATCTCTCCGACCAGGATGACGTCCGGATCCTGGCGCAGGATCGCTCGCAGCGCCGAGGGGAACGTGACCTTCTGGCGAGGCTCCACCTGGATCTGCGTGATTCCGGGAAGTTCGTACTCGACCGGATTCTCCACCGTCATGATATTGACCGCGCCGGTCGCCAGCTCCCGGATCGCGGCATAGAGTGTCGTCGTCTTGCCGGAACCGGTGGGCCCGGTCACGACCACGATGCCATTGCGATTGGCGAGCAGGCGCTGGATGCGCAGCAGTTCCGCCGCGGGCAGCTCGAGGTCCACGAGCGACGGCACGGTGCCGTGGTCGAGCAGCCGCACCACGCATTTCTCCGCCTCACGCGTGGGAACCGTGGAGATCCGCAGCTCGATGGGGCGGGACTCGATCTGGATGCGGGCGCGTCCGTCCTGCGGGCGCAGCCGGTCCGCGATGTCGAGCTTGCCCATGATCTTGATGCGGGTGACGACCCGGTTCATCGCCGACATCGGCAACTCGAGCAACGTGCGCATGACCCCGTCCACGCGGATACGCACGGTGCCTCCGCTGCGGCCCGGCTCCATGTGGATGTCGCTGGCGCGTTGCTGGACGGCGTCGCTCAAGATGAAATTCGTGAGCTTGATGATCGGCGCGGACTCCACCTCGCTGACGTCCACGGCCTCGGGTCCGAAGTCCTCGAGGACTTCCACCGCGCGCGTCAGGTCGTCCCGCAACCGGAGCGCCAGCGGCACGACCGAGGTCGAGTAATGCTCCGTCTGGGCGTCCGCGATCGCGCCCGGGGAGGCGATCTGCAGATCCGGGCGGCGGCCGCTGGCGAAGGCGACATCCTCCTCGGCCGTCACGCTGGTGGGGTCCGCGGTCGCTACCACGAGCCGGCGGTCGTCCTCGCGCAAGGGCATGACCCCGTGGCGCCGCGCGAGCTTCTCTGGCAGCAGCTTGAGCACATGGGCCTCGATCGTGTGCAGATCCGCGACCGACAGCTGAAAGTGCGCGGCGACCCGTTCCGCGAGGATCTCCGTGGCGATACTGCACGTGCGGCTCGTCTGCTCCCACGCCTCTGCCATCGAGGTCCACGCGGACGATTCGAGCTGGTCGGCGTTCGGCCATTGCATGTCCTGGGCGATCTGGGCCAGCCAGTGCGTACCCTTCATCACCTTGCTGTTCATGGTTGGCTCCTTGGTTTGGCCCTGGCACCCATTCGGGTATCGCACGAGTGCGGAGTCGTCCCTGATCGGGTGTGCTCGGGTTGCATGTGCGTGTGAAGCGGGCCCGCCGCGATCACTCAGGCCGCCCGCTTCATGGAAAGTTCTTCAAACGTATCTTGAAGCATCTCGAAGTCCCGATTCACCTGCTCCATCGCCGAGCGGGTCGCAGCGGGGTCGCCGGCCTCGGCGCAGCGCATGACTTCCAGACAAGTCGTCGCGAGGCGCCGCGCGCCGATCATGGAACAGCCTCCGGCCAGCGCATGCGTGGCGGCCCCGAGCGCGTGGAAATCTCCGGCGTCGTCGGCCTGGTGCGCCTGGCGCACGAGTTCGTGCGCCGACAGCAGGAACTCGCCGATCAACTCTCGCCCGAAGCCCTCGTCTCCGCACGAGGCTTGCGCATACTGGGCGTGATCGAAATCGGCCTGCTCATCGACCGGCGCGGGAGCGGTCACGGTCTGCTCCGTTCTGCCCACGCTCCAGCACAGTAGCGCCACGGCCAGCGGCTCCGGCCGGATCGGCTTGGTGAGGTAGTCGTCCATGCCCGCGGCGAGACAGCGCTCCCGGTCGCCGGTCATGGCGTGCGCGGTCATCGCGATCACGGCGGTATGCCGGTGGGTCCCCGATGCGGATTCGCGGCGGCGCAGCTCCGTGGTCGCTTCGAACCCATCCATCTCGGGCATCTGCACATCCATGAGCACGATGTCGTAGGGAACCCGCTCGAGCGCCTCCAACGCTTCCAGCCCGTTCGCCACGGCGTCGGCCTTGACCCCGAGCTTGCTCAGGATGCGCAGCGCCACCTTCTGGTTGACCACGTTGTCCTCGGCGACCAGCACACGCAGCGGCGGGAGCGCCGGCAGCTCCGGCTCCTCTGGCGCGGGATCCGCGTACCGCTTCGAGTTCACCGGCACAGAGCTCGCGCTTTGCAGCACTCCGAGCAGCGCGTCGAACAGTTGCATCGGCCGCACCGGCTTGCGCAGCCATGCCGCAAATCCCGCCGTCCTGAACTCCTGGACGCGATCGCGCACGGAGGCGACCGTGAGCAGTACCAACGGCAGCTGCTCCATGCCGGGATTGCCGCGGATGATCTTCGCGATGTCGAGTCCGTCCATGTCCGGGATCTGGAGATCCAGCAGCACCGCGGCGAATGGATCCGTGTCGGCTTCGGTCATGAGCCGGGCCAGGCCGGCTTCACCGGAGGCCACGGATTCGATGCGCAATCCCCAGGCCTTGAGGTGTTTTTCCACGATGGAACAGCTGGTCGCGTTGTCATCGATCGCGAGCACGCGGCGGCCCCACAGCTCGAACGGCAGGGTCCTCGACTCGCTGGCCGACGCGGCGGCCTTATCGAACGTCAGTTCGAACCAGAACGTGCTGCCCTTGCCGGGTTCACTCTCGAGCCAGATGCGCCCGCCCATGAGCTCGACCAGCTGGCGCGTGATGGTGAGGCCCAGGCCGGTGCCCCCGTAGCGGCGCGTCGTGCTGCCGTCGGCTTGCGTGAAGCTCTCGAACACCGCCGCCTGTCGTTCGACGGGAATGCCGATGCCCGTGTCCTTCACGCCCACCCGCAGCACGGCGTTCGTCTCCGACTCGGTCAGGCAGGCGGCCAGCACGCCGACCTCGCCGTGCTCCGTGAACTTGATGGCGTTTCCGAGCAGGTTGACCAGGATCTGGCGCAGGCGCCCGGGATCTCCGCGCAACCGGGTCGGGGTCTCCGGCGGCAGGTCGACGAAGACTTCGAGGCCCTTCTCCCGGCACCGACCGCCCAGCAGGTCGAGCACATCGTCGAACACCTGATCGAGCTCGAAGTCCACGATCTCGATGGCCAGCTTGCCCGCCTCGATCTTGGAGAAATCCAGGATGTCGTTGATCACGGACAACAGCGACTCCGCGCTCTGGCGGATCGTGCTGGCCGTCTCGTGCTGCTCGGGCGAGAGCGGCGTGTCGAACAGCAGCCCGGTCATGCCGATGACCCCGTTCATCGGCGTGCGGATCTCGTGGCTCATGTTGGCGAGGAACTCGCTCTTGAAACGCGTGCTCTCGACCGCCACATCGCGTGCGATCGCGAGCAGATCCGCCTGTTCGCGCAGCTGCTGGGCCTGGGCTTCCGCGGCCTCGCGCGCGCCCTCGAGTTCGCGGGTCCGCTTCTCGAGCAGCCAGTGGCTGTTCTGCGCCAGCTGGAATTGTCCGTGCAGCTGGGCCCCCTCGACGACGAGGTACGCGGCGTAGGCGACGAATGTCAGTCCGATGGACCAGCTCGCGCCCGGGCCCGGCAGCAGGAAGCCGAGGATGGTGGGGCCGAGCAGCACGGCGAGGAACTGCCGGAACAGTCCCTGGTGCGGCACCATGTGCGTGAGCGCGCCGGCACTGATGCCGGCAACGCTCAGGATCACCAGCAGCGAGGACCAGCGCAGCCCGAGCGTGCCGATCGTATTCCCGGCAAGGATTCCCCACGCCAGCGCCAACCCGAGCGTGCACGCGGACCACTTGCGTCGCCAGTCGGCGGGATCCGCCGCGGTGAGGCGCTCGAAGGCGTGGGCCAGGTGCGCGCGGATGGCGCCGAAGGTGAGGCTGGCCGCCGCCACCAGGTACAGCACCAGTGAGCGCGCTCCGTCCATGCGCGATTGCACGATGAGCAGCACCGCGATGCCGGAGAACACGAACGATCCGGCACCGCCCCGGCGCGCCAGCTCACGGTCGGCACGATAGGCAAGCTCCCGCCGATCCTCGAGATCGAGCCCTGCGGCGCGTTCCGAGGCGGGGCCCGGAGGGTCGGGGCCGCGCACCTCGGTCACGCGGCTTTCCGATAGGCATCCGTGCCGAAATAATCGTCCAGTGCACGCTCGGTCGCCGCCAGGCCTGCCTCTACCCGGGCGAGGTTCGCGGTCGTCGCGGCCGGGCTCTCTGGGCCGCCTTTGCGCTCGAGCTCGGCGCTGATGGCCCCGAGGCCCTCGGCACCGATGGTCCGGCTGCTGCCCTTGAGCGTGTGCGCGGCACGTCGGAGCGTCGCGACATCGCCACTCGCGATGGCCTGGGCCATCTGCACCAGAAGTTGCCGGGACTGGGCGAGGTACTCCCCCGAGATCTCACGCTCGAACTCCGCGTCGCCACTCGAGATCGAAGCCAGCCGCGCGAAGTCGAACTGCGCCGGGGAGCTACCGGCCCCGAAGTCATCCACCGTCATGACCGCCTCCCTGCCGCCGTGCGCGGCTCGCCAGCGCTCCGGGGTGCGGGGCACCGGGAACGGCAGGCGTTTCGGCAGCGACCGTTGGGACACGGTCGAACCGGCCGCGGCGTATCGAGTTCGCAACGACCTGATGAAGGTGGATGGCCTTTGGATCAGGGCGAGTCCGTCTCGCAGAGCCAGAATTCGGCAAGAATCGTCACGGACTTGAGCGTCAACTCCATGCCCGGCGCCGCCCGTCCCGCGAAACGCGGGCATCGGCGCTGCCTGCCCGCCGGTGCCGATTGCACGCCCGGGCGGGCTCATGCACATTGGCCGCCCACATGACCACGCGCGCCAAAGTCCTGCCCGTCGGGTTCACGCCCCATCGCGCGATGCAGTTGCTGTTGGTGTTCGTCATCCTGGCGCCGCTCGCGAAGACCATGCACGGCAGTGCGCTCGTCGTGTTCCTGTGCAGCGGGCTGGCCATCATTCCGCTCGCCGGCATCATGGGCGGGGCCACCGAGCAGCTCGCGTCCCGGCTCGGCGCGGGGGTGGGCGGGCTCCTGAACGCCACCTTCGGCAACGCCGCCGAGTTGATCATCGCGCTGGTCGCACTTCGCAACGGACTCTACGAGGTGGTCAAGGCCTCGCTCACGGGCAGTATCATCGGCAACATCCTGCTCGTGCTCGGCGTGTCCATGGTGGCGGGCGGCGTGGGCCGGGAACGCCAGAAGTTCGAGCGCTCGGCCGCCGCCGCCTCGTCCACGCTGCTGGCGCTGGCCGCGCTCGCGATGCTCGTGCCGGCGGCGTTCCACCTGGTGGCCGACGGCGCGGTGAGCCGCGGCACGCTCACGCCGGCACGCGAAATAAATCTCGAGCACGGTCTGTCGCTGCAGATCGCGATCGTGTTGTTCGCGGCCTACCTGCTGTCGCTGCTGTTCACGCTGCGCACGCACCGGCACCTGTACACGGGCGCCGCGGCGGAGCATGAAGACCGGCCCGTCGAGGTGCGCCGCGCCGTGATCACGCTGCTCACGGCCACCGTGCTCGTGGGCTGGATGAGCGAGCTGCTGGTGGGCGCGATCGAGGAGACGTCGCACGTGCTCGGGCTCACCGAGGTGTTCGTGGGCGTGATCGTGGTGGCGGTGGTGGGCAACGCCGCCGAGCACTCGACCGCGGTCCGGGTGGCGATGAAGAACCACATGGACCTGGCGCTCAACATCGCCATCGGCTCGAGCATCCAGATCGCCTTGTTCGTGGCGCCGGTGCTGGTGTTCGCGTCGTATGCCATGCCGCGCGGCCCCATGGACCTGCGCTTCAGCGCGCTCGAGGTGCTGGCGGTGGTCGCGGCGGTCGGAGTGGTGAACCTGGTCGCGGCGGATGGCGAGTGCAACTGGCTCGAAGGCGCCATGCTGCTTGCGGCGTACGTGGTGCTGGGGCTGGCGTTTTTCTTTTTGCCGTGACGGCCTCCGGCCGGCCTTGGGCGGGCGCGCCCGCG
>JAYVCN010000048.1:0-5269 GCA_043749875.1 Candidatus Eiseniibacteriota bacterium
AGCTCGACACCAGCACGTGCAGGCCCTCGGCGCGCGCGGCCAGGTCGATGCCGCGGATGACCTCGGAGAAGAATTCGCCGTGCATGTCCGGCAGCAGCACGCCGATGGCGTGCGTGCGGTTGGTGATCAGGCTGCGCGCGACGCCGTTGGGCCAGAAATGCATCCGCTCGGCCACGGCACGCACCCGGCGGCGCGTGTCCTCGTTCACGCGATCCTTGTCGTTGAACACGCGCGAGACCGTCGCGACCGACACGCCGGCTTCGCGCGCCACGTCCTTGATGGTCGCCATGGTCAAGGGGCTCCGGGTAGCGGCGGAAAGCATCCCGTCAGTCGAAGGACCGCGCCGTTCGTCACCCGCATTCGCGGGCCGTCCGGTGCGGGGCGGCATGGTGCTGAGCGTGCATCGTGCCAAGCGGCCTGTGGGCTGTCCACCGGGCGCGATTCGTGACTAGTCCGGGCTGGGTCCCAGCCTGATCTCCAGGCGATGCTCGGCGCCGTCCCGCAGCAGCGGCACCCGCGCTTCTCCGCGCGTGATGCGCACCGCACCGCCGTCGTAGGTCGCCTCCACCACCGCTTCGGAGCAGTGATTCGGGTTCTTCACCGCGATCACGACACTCGTGCCGCTGGAGTCGGGCAATCGCCACGCCATAGTGAAACCCGCCCACTCGTCCGGGATGCAGGGCTTGACGGCCAGCTTGTTGCCGCTCTCGAGTCGTACCCCGAGCACCGACTCTAGTGCGACGCGATACATCCAGCCGGATGAACCTGTATACCAGGTCCAACCGCCACGCCCGACGTGCGGGGCTACTCCATAGACGTCGGCGGCGATCACGTAGGGCTCGACCTTGTAGCGCCGTGCGGCGGCGAGGTCGCGTGCGTGGCTCACCGGTGACAGCATGCCGAGCAAGGGCGCGGCGAGGTCGCGGCGGCCGAGCTCGGCGAACGCGCGCACCACCCACAACGCGGCGTGCGTGTATTGCCCGCCGTTCTCGCGCACGCCGGCCACGTAGCCCTTGATGTAGCCCGGGTCCTGCGCGGTGTGTTCGAACGCCGGCGTGAGCAGGCGGATGAGGCCGTCGGGCGTCGAGACCAGCCGGGCCTCGACCGACGCCAGCGCGCGCGTGGCCCGTGCGCGCGGCGCGGCCCCCGAGAGCACCGACCACGCCTGCGCCAGCGCGTCGATCTGGCACTCGTCGCTGTCCTTCGAGCCGAGCAGTGCACCGTTGTCGTACCAGCCGCGGCGATACCAGTCGCCGTCCCAGGCCTCGTCCTCGAGCGCGCGTTGGAGTTGATCGCGATGCGCGCGCCACGTGGTGGCTCGGGCAGCCTCGTCGCGGCCCTCGGCGATGTCGGCCCACGCGTCGAGGACAGAGTAGAGGAACCAGCCCATCCACACGCTCTCGCCCCGGCCCTCGCGGCCGACGCGGTTCATGCCGTCATTCCAGTCGCCGCAGCCGAACAGGGGCAAGCCGTGCGCGCCCACCGCGAGCGAGCGATCGATGGCGCGCGCCGCGTGCTCGTACACGCTCGCGCTCTCGTCGGAAATCGTAGGTTCGAGGTAGGCCTCGTCCTCACCGGGCGCGAGCTTGCGAGCGCTTAGAAACGCCGCCTGCACGTCGAGCACATCGAAGTCGCCGGTCGCGTGCACATAAGTCGCTGCCAGGTGGGGCAACCACAGCAGGTCATCGGCGAAGCGCGTCCGCATGCCCTGCGAGAACGGCGGGTGCCACCAGTGCAGCACGTCGCCCTCGACGAACTGGTGGCCGGCGTTCAAGACGATCTGCTGGCGCGCCAAGGCGGGTGCCAGCGGCAACAACGACAACGCATCTTGAAGTTGGTCGCGGAAACCGAATGCACCGCCCGACTGGTAGAACGCCGAGCGGCCCCAGATGCGGCACGAGAGCGTCTGGTAGGGCAGCCAAGCATTGATCATGAGATCCAGCTCCGGCGCCGGCGTCTCGACGCGCACGCCCGACACCAAGGTGTCCCACGCGGCGCGCGACTCCGCGGCGGCATGCTCGACGGCGGCGCGCTGCGAGAAGCGAGCGAGCAGCGAGTGTAATTCGACGCCGTCGCGCGCTTCGCCGAGCAGGAAGACCGTGTCGACGCTCTCGCCCGGGGGCAACTCGAAGGTGACGTGCCAGGCGAAGCACGGGTCGTGCATCGGCCCGGTGGCGCCGTCGAATGTCGCCGCGCCACGCAGGGCTTCCGGCCGCGCAGCCTGGCCGTGCCGGCCCATGAAGGCCGCGCGGTCGGTGGTCACGGCGATCGCGGCGCCATCGGCTGCCAGCACCTGCGAGAACGCGGTGGCCTGATGCCAGGCGCCGGCGCCCGCGTTGCGCGCGAGCAGCGCGCCCGTGTGCGCGTCGCGCTCGGTGACCACGCGGCTGGCGCACGCCTGCTCGGGGCCGAGCACCAGGCGCGTGTAGCAGATGAGTGACAGTCGCTTGAGCCCCTCGCCACGGTTCGTGAGCCGCACGCGCACGATCTTGACCGGCGCATCGCGGGCCACCGTCACCAGCGTCTCGTGTTCCAGGTCCTCGGCCTCGAGCAGGAACCGGCTGTAGCCGAGGCCATGCCGTGCCTCGTAGGACGCCGGGTGCGGGAGCGGGCCGGGCAGCGGGGACCACGCCGCTCCCGAAGCATCGTCCACCAAGTAGAGCGCCTCGCCATGCGGGTCCAGCTGCGGGTCATTGGACCACGGCGTCAGCCGGTGCTCGCGGCTGTTGCCGCTCCACGTGAACCCTGCGCCCGATTCGCTCACCAGCGTGCCGAATGTCTCATTGGCGATGACGTTGACCCACGGCAGCGGCGGGCAGCGATGTGCGCCATGGCGGAGCGCGTCCAGGTGGATCACGTACTCGCGGCCATCGGCTGAGAAGCCGCCGTAGCCGTTGTCGAGCAGCAGGGCTTCGCGTTCGCGGCGTCGGCCGCGACGAGTTCGGAAGCCCGACACGCGCGCCGGCGTGGATTCGTGCGCGGGCGCCGGCCCGTCGGGGAACAGGTTGCGCAGCAACGGTCGCGTGGCTTCACGGACCACGATGCGGGCGCCCGCCTCGAGCGCACGCCGCTCGGCCTCGTCGAGCGCTGCCGCCACGCGTACGCCGGGCTCATCGGCGCGCGCGCGGAAGCTCCCGCCGACGCCGGCCAACTCCGCGGCGATGCCGTGCGCGCGCCAGAATCCGATCGCGCAGCGCATGCGCTCCCATGCGGCCTCTGCACCGGGCTCGTCGCCACGCACCACGACCAGCGGGGCGCGTACGGGGATCCCGAGCAACGCACGCACCTGCGCGTCGTCGCCCGCGTGGCGCAAGGTGTCGTCGGCCGCGCGCAGGCGCGGGTCGCCATAGAGCAGTGCCCCGGCGAGGTGTGAGAACGCCTCGGCATCGTCGAGCCCGATCCCCTGGCGCTCGAGCACGCTGCGCGCGTTCGCGGGTGCCTCGGACAGCGCGGCGTCAATGGCGGCTCCAGGGCTCGCCCCGTGGGTAGCGCCCTGGGTAGCATCGCCGGCAAAGTGGACCACGGTCGCCAGAGCCTGCTCGCGAGTCGCACCCGCTGCCAGCACGAACGTGAAGCGACGCTGCTCTCCGGGCGCGAGCATCGCGCTGCGGCGCGTCGCGAACACCGGGTCGAGCACGTTGCCCACGGTTCCGGCGAGCGGGCGGTCCGTGGCCAGCGCCGCGGGTCGGCTCCACGCGCGCCCACGCCCGAGGAAGCGGCCGCGGTCGGTCTCGCATTCCCACGCGCCCTCGCCGATCACGGCGTGCGCCACACAGGGGTGCTGCTCGTCAGCGCCGCGCGGCCGGCGCGTCGCCACGAGCAGCTCACGGCCTGGCTCTTGCAGCGTCTGCACGAACAGTTTCGAGAATGCCGGATGGGCGGCATCGGCTTCCGCGACATTCAAGACAAGTTCCAGACAGCCCGTGACGTCGATTCGGCGCGTACGATCGGTGCGATTGGTCAGCGTGATGCAGCGCAGCTCGGCGTCGTGCGCCGGCGCCACGCAGACCTCGAGCCGCGCCTCGATGCCGTGGTCGCGTTGCAGCCAGCCGAACAGGCCGGGCTCCGCGAACACCGTGCCGTGCGCGGGCGGCCGCGAAGACGACGGCTGGAGCAGCGGCCAGGTGCGGCCCAGGTCGAGATCGCGGAGCCAGAATCGCCAGCCGTCGGCGTCCTCGATGCGGTCCGCGCTCCAGCGCGACAGCGCACTCCCCTGCCAGCTCGAGCGGCCCATGCCGGCCTCGGTGAGCCACACGCAATAGCGGCCATTGCCGAGCAGGTGCAACGCGGGCACGGCGGCGGCGAGCCGCGGTGGCCCGCTCCGCAGTGTCGTGGTGATGACGGTCAAGTGGGGAGCCTTCGGCTAGGGGAGGATGACGAAGCGCGAGTGACGCTCGGTTCCCGCCGCGCGCAGTCGCAACCAGTAGATGCCGGCTGGCAATCCGTCGCGGCCGAGGGTGAGGGAGTGTTCGCCCGCGGTGGCGGGGCCGCTCGCGAGCAGGCGCAGCGTGCGGCCCTGCAAGTCGAGCAGGTCCAGCGTCACGTTGCCCTCGCGCGATAGCCGGAACGACACCCGCGAATTTCCCGTCAGCGGATCGGGCGTGACACGTCCAAGTTCCAGCGCGGCGGGGTGCGGTGCCGGGTTCACGCCCAGGACGAACGGCTGAAAGCCCGCGCGCGTGAGCCCGAGCTGGATCGCAGGGTGCGCCGTGACGCGCTGCCACGGCTTGCCATTCAGGTAGTTCTCGATCATCAGCAGGATCGGTCCCTGGTCGATGCCGATGACGTCGGTCGCTATCCAGTTGCCGATGGACAGGTTGAAGCCGTCCTTCCAGCCGTACACTCCCCAAACGGTCGGGCGGTAGTGATCCCACATGAAGTGGACGAATCCGATGGATTCGTCGGGCGTGAACACGATCGACGAGATCGCCGCGGTCGGGGTGATGGTGCCGTTGTCGTTCTGGTTCGGTGGTGCGCCACGCGCCGCGTAGCCGAACGGTCCGTCGCCGGCGGTGATGCCCCACAGGCTGTCGGCATAGCCCAGCGCACCGATCGGGTTCGCGATGCAGTAGGCGTGCTGGGCGAGCGTGGCCCGACGCGAGTTGTCGAAGTAGGTGAGGCCCTTCGCCCGCATGTAGGGGTCGGCGATGTTCCGGAAGTCGACCCAGCAATGCGAGTACTGATGCGTGAACAGCGGCGGGCAGGTGACGAAGCTCTGGCCGTAGAACGTGTTGTAGCGGTAACCGCTGGTCCAGGTGTTCCATGCCGA
>JAYVCN010000049.1:0-3828 GCA_043749875.1 Candidatus Eiseniibacteriota bacterium
GCGTTCGCGTGCCTGCCCGATCAGCGCGTGCGCATTCGTGTCACCGGCGCGCCCGCCGGACTGCGCGATGTCCGCATCGAACGCGGCGGTTCGCGGCCGGAGCAGGGTGGAGGCGCACCGGCCACCTGGGATGGTGCGGGCTGGAGCGCGGTGCTGGACGTGAACGGCACGCCGGATCCGGATGGCTACTGGATCAAGGGCCGGTCCGCCGCCGGAGCCGCATGGTGGCACCGCGGCGACTATGCGCTGTGGCCGACGGCGAGCCCGATGACCGCGCGCGTCGAGGACTGGGCGCTGTTCAACATCGACGCGGAGCACGCCTACGAATCCGGCATCGCCATGGTGCGCACCGCGCTCATCACCGAGCTGGCGCCGGGGGCGGTGGGCATCCGTGCGGCGCTGTGCGTGGAACCTGCCGACCTGCCGCTGCGCGCGCCCGTGCCGGTGACGCTCGCGCTGCCGCCCGGCTTGTCGCCGGTGCACACGGGGTTGTGTCGCCGGGATGGCCCGGGCGATGCGTGGGACTGGACCGAGGCGCCTTATGACAGTGCCAGTCGCACTTTTCGCGTGAACAGCGGACGGCTCGGCCAGTTCGCGCTCGTGCGCGACGACGCAGCTCCCGAGGTGACGCCGCTGCCCGCACCCGCGCGCGCGCTCGCGGGCCCGTACTCGCGCTGGGCGCTCACCGCGCGGGTGGTGGATCGGACCAGCGGCGTGGATGGCCGCCGCAGCGGCTTCAGCGTGGACGGAGCGCGCGTCCCCACGGAGTGGGACCCGGAGATGCAGGCGCTGCGCTGGCGACCGCTGCACGCGCCGCGGGCGGGGACGCACCACTACCAGCTCGAGGTCGTGGATCACGCCGGTAACCGCACGGCTCGCAGCGGGGCGTTTGTGATAGCTTCGCAGTGAACGCCGCGCACGCACCCGAACGCACACCTCTCGCGCGCAGGATGCGCCCTATGATGTTTCGATGAAGCATTCGGACTTCGTCCACCTCCACAATCACAGCGACTACTCGCTGCTCGACGGGGCGAGCCCGATTCCCGCCATGGTCCGGCGCGCGGCCGAATTGCACATGCCGGCGCTTGCGCTCACCGATCACGGCGCGATGTTCGGCGCGGTCGAGTTCTACCAGCAGGCGCGCAAGGCCGGCGTGAAGCCGATCGTGGGCATGGAGGCCTACGTCACGCGCGGCCGGCTCACCGACCGGAACCCGAACGACCCGGCGCATCACCTGGTGCTGCTGGCGCGCGACGAGCGCGGGTTCAAGAACCTGATGCGGCTGTCCAGCCTCGCCTACCTGGAGGGGTTCTACTACAAGCCGCGCGTGGATCACGCCGTGCTCGCGGCGCACGCCGAGGGGTTGCTGGCGCTGTCCGCCTGCCCCAAGGGCGAGATCGCCAGCGACCTGCTCGCCGACCGCGATGACGACGCGCTGCGGACCGCCGGCATGTACCGCGACATGTTCGGCGCGGACAACTACTTCCTCGAGATCCAGAACCATGGCATCGACATCGAGGAGAAGATCCGCGGGAAGGTGCTCCAGCTCGCCGCGCGCACGGGCATCCCGATCGTGGCCACGAATGATTGCCACTACCTGGATCACGATCACGTCGAAGCGCAGGACGTGCTCATCTGCATCCAGACCGGCAAGAACGTGGCGGACGACAAGCGCATGAAGGCGGTGCCCGGTCTCCACTTCCGCACGCCGGACGAGATGAAGCGCCTGTTCGAGAGCACCCCGCAGGCGGTGCTCAACACGCTGGCGGTGGCCGAGCGCTGCAACCTGCAGCTCGAGTTCGGCAGGCCGTTGCTGCCCGCATTCCCGCTGCCCCCGGGCGAGTCCGACGCCGAGTCCTACTTCCGCCGGCTGGCGTGGGAGCAACTCGGGCGACGCTTCGGCGACGGCGTGACGGAGGCCATGAAGCAGCGCACCCAGTACGAGCTCGACGTCATCTGCAAGATGGGCTTCGCGTCGTACTTCCTGATCGTGCGTGATTTCATCGACTTCGCCAAATCGCACGGCATCGGCGTGGGTCCCGGGCGCGGGTCGGTGGCGGGCTCGCTGGTGGCGTACGCGCTGCGCATCACCGAGGTGAACCCGCTCAAGCACCAGCTCATCTTCGAGCGTTTCCTCAATCCCGAGCGCGTCAGCATGCCGGATATCGACATCGACTTCGACGACCTGCGCCGGGGTGAGGTGATCCAGTATGTAAAAGAGAAGTACGGCGAGCAGAACGTCACGCAGATCATCACGTTCGGGACCATGGGCGCCAAGGGCGTGATGCGCGACGTCGGTCGCGCGCTGGGACTTCCCGTCTCCGAGGTGGACCGCATCGCCAAGCTGATCCCCGACGGACTCGGCGTGACGCTCGACAAGGCGCTCGAACTGACCCCGGATCTCCGGGCGCTGCCCGAGAAGGGCCCGGTCTACGCCAAGCTGCTGCGCAGCGCACGCGTGCTGGAGGGCCTGGCCCGGCACAGCTCCGTGCATGCCGCCGGCGTGCTGATCACGCCCGGCCCGCTCACCGACTACGTGCCGCTGTGCCGGCAGAAGGGCGACCTGGTCACCACCCAGTGGGATATGAAGTCGGTGGAGAAGGCCGGACTCCTGAAGATGGACTTCCTCGGGCTGCGCACGCTGTCCGTGCTGCAAGAGTGCGTGGACCTGGTCCGGAGGAATCACGCTGTCGCGCTCGACCTCCTGACGCTGCCTGAGGACGACGGCCTGGCGTTCAAGGTGTTCCAGGACGCCGAGACGGTGGCCATCTTCCAGTTCGAGTCCGCGGGCATGCGCGACTACTTGAAGCGCCTGAAGCCCACGGTGTTCGAGGATCTGACGGCCATGAACGCGCTGTACCGGCCGGGTCCGATGGAGAATATTCCGTACTTCATCGACTGCAAGCACGGGCGGCAGAAGGTGAAGTACGACCACCCGCGACTCGAGTCCATCCTCCACGGCACTTACGGCGTGTTCGTCTACCAGGAGCAGGTCATGGCCGCGGCGCACGAGCTGGCCGGCTTCAGCATGTCGCACGCCGACGAGCTCAGGCGGGCCATGGGCAAGAAGAACGTCGAGGAGATGGCGAAGAACCGCGCGCAGTTCATCGCGGGCTGTGCCAAGACCTCGAAGATCCCGGAGAAGGTCGCGGACAAGGTGTTCTCGACCATGGAGAAGTTCGCCGGCTACGGCTTCAACAAGTCGCACAGCGCGGCATACGCGCTCGTGGCCTACCAATGCGCGTGGTTGAAGGGCAACTACCCGGCCGAGTTCATGGCCGCCACCATGACGAGCGAGATGGGGGACAGCGGCCGCATCCTGACGCTGGTCGAGGAGTGCCGGCGCATGCAGCTCGAACTGCTGCCGCCGGACGTGAACCGCTCCGGCTGGAAGTTCACGATCGAGGACGGGAAGATCCGTATCGGCATGGGCGCGGTGCGCAATGTCGGCCACGGTGCGGTGGAACTGATCGTGACGGCGCGCGACGCAGGGAGCCCGTTCGAGAGTCTGTTCGAGCTCGCGGGCCGCGTGCCGGCGGGCTCGCTCAACCGGCGCGTGCTCGAGAGTCTGGTGGCCGCGGGCGCGTGCGACGCGCTCGGGGGCAAACGCGAGCGTCTGTTCGCGGGTGCGGCGCTGGCGCTGGATCACGCTGCAGCCCTACAACGCGACCAGGCCAGCGGGCAGTCGTCGTTGTTCGCGGAGGACGCCGGCGGGCTCGGCGTGGCGGTCGCGCCACCGCTGCCCGAAGTACCGCCGTGGAGCAATCGCGACCGCGGTACCCGCGAGAAGGAGGTGCTCGGCTTCTACTTCTCCGAGCACCCGCTCGA
>JAYVCN010000050.1:0-7255 GCA_043749875.1 Candidatus Eiseniibacteriota bacterium
GCAGACGGCTGGGACACCTTCCGCAGCATGATCACGGGCTGGAGCACGCGGTTGAAGGGCGCTCGCCATGGCTGACGCGAAGCAACCCGCGCGCGGACCGACGTTGGGTGCACGGCTGGCCGCCGCGCTGCGTCGCGCGGGTGAGACAGCGGCTGAACGACCTGAAGGCACGTACGAAGCGCCGCGCGGAACGCTGGCCACGCACTCCCGTCGCAACTTCATCCTGTTTGGCGCCGGCGCGCTGGCCACGGCGGCGGCCGGCTGGTGGGCGCTGCCCGAGCGCACCAAGCAGGCGTGGCTTCCGGCAGCTCACGATGCGCTCGACACGCTTGCCGCGCGGGTCGGGCTGACGCGGGCGCAGCGCGAGGCGACGTTGAATCGGGCGCTGACGTTCGATGACGACGTGGCCGAGGCGCTGTACTCGCGCGACCGCGCCGTGCGTACGTACGCGAAGCCCGACCCCACGCCGCTGCGCAACAACTACCACGGTCGCACGCCGGGCCCCGGGTACCTTCCGGGGTGGCGGTTGAACCTGTCCGGGCTCGCCTCGGGCCGGCTCGAGAGCCTCGCGAGCGGGGACATCACGACTCGCTTCGCGCGGCGCGACATGAACACGCGGCTCGTGTGCGTGGAGGGCTGGAGCCACGTGGCGGCGTGGGGAGGCGTTCGCTTTGCGGACCTGCTGGCCGCGTTCCCGCCCGCTCCTGGCGCGCGCTGGGCCGCCCTGCGCAGCGCCGTGAGTTTGGGCGCCTCCGGCGCCTCGGAGCCGTACTACGTGAGCCTCGACCTCGGCACCGCGCGGCATCCGCAGACGTTGCTCGCGACGCACCACGCGGGCGCGCCGCTCACGCTGGCGCACGGGGCACCGCTGCGGCTGGTGGCGCCGATGAAGCTCGGCCTGAAGAACATCAAGGCGGTCACCGACATCGCGTACACAGCGGACGAACCGGCGGACTACTGGAACGAACGCGGGTACTCCAAGTACGACGGGCTGTAGGGCGCACGCCCCCCGCACCCGTACGGCCCGCGGGACCGCGCCCCCGCTCGAGCGCCGACCATTGAAAGGCCGCCGCGAGCGGACTATGCTTCCCGGTGGCCGCGACACGTCCTGGGTCCGTTCATCCAAGGTCACCCAGTGGGAGGCATCATGCGCATCCGCTCTCTTCTGCTCCTGCTCGTCGGGCTCGCGGCGCTCGACCTCGCGCGGCCGCACGCCGCCTCGGGCCAGGTCCTCGACCCGATCCAGTACACGCTGGGCCCTGGCTCCGTCCAAGAGTACGGCTGCTTCGGTCCGTGCGCGTGCCCGGTCCTCTTCTCCGGCCCCGTCAAGGGCGACTTCACGTTCTACCGCACCAGCATCGATCCGCTGTTCACTCACTACGCGCTGCTCAACATCGCGTGGACCTACACCGTCAACAACGGTTCTGGCGGGACGCCGCGCGTGGCGCATGTGCGCGGGAACGGAACGTACGAACTCGGCGGCGAGGTCGCGGCACTGCAGCGGATGACGCTCGATATCACCACGGACGATACGCTGCACCAGCAATTCGACAGCGGACTTGTCCCGGTCCGTGCGGCATTTCCGGTCATCGATATCGACGTGCAACTGCGCGTGAATGCCTGTTTCGACTCGATGTTCCGGATTGTCGCCGCGCCGTTCGGTCTTGCCTCCGTACCCCCCGGGGACGGGAGCCGGCTGCTCCGCAGCCTCGCGTCGAATCCAGCACGTGGCGACATCAAGCTCCTGCTCACGGCACGCACCGCCGGCCGGGCCCGCGTCGAAGTGCTCGACGTGCGCGGGCGGGTGGTGGCGACGCTGCTCGATCGCGGCGTCGTGCCCGGCGAATACGCGCTGAGTTGGAACGGGCAGGATGTGCGAGGAGTCCAGGCCGGGCCGGGCGTCTATTGGGTGCGCGCCGCGGCCGATGGGCGCAGCGATCGTGAGCGCATCGTCCGCCTGTAGCGACACCGGCTGGACGCGCGCGATGCGCGTGCTCGATTCGCGTTACTCGCGCCGCGAGGACGGCGCGCTCACGCTTCGCTGCGCGGGAGTCATCACGCGCGGGGCCGCTCCCGGGCGCGAGCTGGACGCGGGTACGAGCCCGCGGTCGATGGGCTTGCGCACAAACCCCCACAAGTCCTGGAGCACGAAGTCGGTGAGCGCGATGCAGTCGTCGCGGTGGAAGTCCCACGGCGCGAACCCCGAGAACAAGAACCGATTCGCCTCGTGGCCGTGATACCAGGTCATGACCGGCGCCGGGGATCGGCGCAGGACGAACGAGTTCGCGTCCATGAGCGTGTCGAGCACGGACTGCAAGTGTTCCACCTGCGGATCGGGATCGACATCCTCCTCGACGAAGTTCGACTCGAACAGATACTCGGTAGCGAATCCCGAGCGGTAGTAGAGCGTGGTCTGACGCGAGTTGCGCGTCGGCGGCATGGGGTCGACGGCCGGGTCACGCCACCGCATCTCATCCGGGAGCCGCCGGTAGTCCGGGGAATGCAGCTCGGTGCCGGTCCAGGGATCCAGATGGGTCCACGGTCTACCGGCGATCTGCTCGGCGCGCGGTGAGCGCCGAAACACGACCCCGGCCGAGCTGACGGTGAACGCCGAACGCCAATGGGCCCCGTCGAACATGATGCGGCCGATGCCGAGCTCGCCCTCGAAGCTGCTGTACACACGCCCCGCGGGTGAATCGTTCCGCGTTCGGTTGAACGGGTCCGTCGCCGCCGAGGCCGCCCCGCCGCCGCACAGCCACACGCGCCCTCCGGCGCGCACGTAGCCGCCGAGCGTGCTGGACCGCCCCGGGGAGCTCATGTAGCGCAGGGCCGTGATGGGGAACGGCCCGGAGATGTCGGAATAGGAACTGCCCGCGCGGTCCACGAGCCACACGACATTCCGGTAGCGTGCGAGCTGCGAGAGCTTCACGCCATTGGTGGGCACTTCGAGCCCGAGCCGGGTCCCGAGCGTGTCGAAGGGGTAACCGGCGAACACGCCCGGATCCGTCGACAGGCCGGCCGCGGGTTCGTGCGTGCAACGCCAGGGAACATGCCCCCGCGCATAGAGAAATGTGTCGAGTTCGGTGGCGCTCGGCCACACCGACTTGTACTGGTCCATGCACCCGCTCGCGAGGGGCTTGTCGGGCTCCAGTCGCGTGTCGTCCACGATGAGCAGTTCGCGCTCCAGCGTCAGGGTGACGAACGTGAACTGGACGACCCCGAGGCTGGCGATCCCGTTGTTGTCCCTCGCTTCCACATAGAGGAAGTGTGGCCCTAGTGACAGCCCCGACAACGTGCAGGACGTGGTCAGCGGGCTGGGTCGGCTCCAGCGGCGATAGTCGCGGTCCTCGTCCACCCTTGGCTTCGAATCGGTGAGATCCACGAGATCGACCGCCCAGCGATAGCTTGCGATGTTCGCCCCCGACGACGGGGTCGCGTCCCAATTGAAGCGCAGGTCCTGCCCCGCCGCAGCCTCGATGCGTATCCAACGCAGCTGGTCCGCGGTGTAGCCTCCACTGTCGTAGGTGAAGTCCACGATCTCGTTGAAGATGTGGATCAGCGGGCCGAGGACACCGGCCAGACCCACGGACATCTGCAGCATGTTCTCGTCGAGCGAGAACACGGGCGAGTACGCGCCTGCTTCGTCGAAGGCCACGACCACGAACACGTGCTGGCTGCCCGGCGTCAGGTTCGTGTAGGTGGCGAGCATGCTGTCCGGACCGGTCGAGTCCCAATCGGCGAACCCGGTGGCGGCTTCGCGCCGCCGGAGCGAATCCGGGTCGGAAAGCACGAACGTGCTGGCAGGGTCGTCGAGCGAGAACAGGTGGAATCGGTAGTACACCGGTCGTTCGGTGTGCTGGCCGTCCGGATCGTGCCCCTGCCAATGGATCGTCACGGACGGCACCACCTGCGCCCTGAGCAAACCGCTCGGCCGCGGATTCAGGATCTCGACCGTCGGCGCTACGGTGTAGCTGTAGAACGCCCGGGTCTTGCGCGGGGATTCGGCCCCTGCATTATCCACGGCCTTGAGCACGAGGATATGGAATTGCGACGCGGTGCGAACCGGGCCACGAGCGCTGTCGGGCTGCGTCGCGGAGAAGAAGATCAACTCTTCCGAACGCTTGGTCTTCACCCACGTGGTGTCCCCGCCATGGGGATCGATCGCGTACTCGAAGTGGTCCACGCGGCCGTCGGGGTCGTTGCCGGACCAGAACACGCGGTAGGCGTAAAAGTAGGGCGTATTCGGGTCGGCACCGATGGGCGCGCTGGTGAACTCGACCGTGGGGCGCTGGTTCGGGATGATGACCGGCAGGACAGACTTGGAGGCGCAACCCGCCGCCATGAGCGCGCAGCCGATCCATAGCGGCAGGCTCACGGGGCTCAGCAGGGGTGACACGACAGCGGCTCGCATGCGCACGGTGGACCTCAAGTGCGGAACACCTTCACGAGCGCCCGGTCCAGACCCGACTGTAGGAGTGGCGTCGACACCCGGTCAATACGAATTCCGACGCTCGGGGAGCGTCAGCCGAGCCTCATCCCCATCAGCAGCGCATCCTCCTCCGGGGCCTTGTAGTAGCCGCGCCGCAATCCCATCAGGCGAAAGCCCAGCGTGCGGTAGAGCGCCTGCGCAGCGGCGTTCGACACGCGCACCTCGAGCCCGATGTCGCGCACGTCGCGCGCACGGCAGGTGTCGAAGAACTCGGCCATGAGCGCGCGCGCCACGCCGCACCGCTGCTGCTCGGGCGCGGTGGCCAGGTTCTGCAGCTCGGCATACGGAGGTTGGAGCGTGGCCACGAGGTAGCCCGCGACTTCTCCGTTTCGCTCGGCCACTCTCATGACCGCCGCGGGCTCTGTGAGCGCCGTCAGGAAGAAATGTTGCGGCCACGGGTCGCTGAACAGCCGGTGTTCCATGTCGTCCACCGCGGGCAGGTCCGCGGGCCGCAGTTCGCGAATCAGGGGCGGCGTGAGCCCGCTGAGCTTGTGGCGCACTTTCTCCTCGACCTGAGCGGGCCGCACGTAGGCGGGCTCCATCTCGCGGCCTGGGTGCGGCAGCCCGGCACCCGGGCCAGCGTCGAGCCGCGCCGCTGCCGCCAGGTCGAGCGCCGAGAGCCCGTCGTGGCGGAACACGCTGCGCGTGCTGCCGGGGTAGCCAGCTTCGAGCGCCTCGCGCTCGCGCGCAGCCCCCGGGCCCACGAAGATCACGGCGTGATCGGGCACGAGGGCGTGCGCCTCGGCGACCGCGTCCAGCAGTGCGGACGGCGGACCAACGCGCGGCGCCGCGAGCAGGCGCACACGGCCGCGGGCGTCGGCCCGGAAGAAACCGGCGTACAGGTCACGCCTGCCCGCGCCCACCAGCGGCACGACGAGCGATCGCTTCGCACCCGCGGCATGCGCCAACGACGCGAGACTCGAAGCACCGAGCAACCGCGCACCCGACACCAACGCCAGCGCGCGCGCGGTGGCCAATCCCACGCGCACGCCGGTGAACGAGCCAGGGCCCAAGTCACTGGCGATCCAGCCCAGGTCCTGTACTTCCACGCCCGCCTCAGCAAGTGCTCGCGAAACGAGCGCGGACAGCCGGCGCGTATGACCGTGCCCCACCGCCTCCTCGACCTGCGCGCGCGCAGCGCCGCCCGCACCGATGACCGCCACGCTGACGTGGTCGGTCGCCGTCTCCAGCGCCAGCCCGAGCTTGCTCCCGGGGCTCACCACGCCTCCGGCAGCACGCACCACGCGTCGAGCAGTTCGCGCCCGCGTTCGCCCGCACCCGACGCCGTGAACGCACGCACGTCGCCCGCCTCGGGCGTGATGGCCAGGTGCAGCGCGTCCGCCAGCCACACGCTGGGCAGGCGCTCGCCCCATTCCACCACCAGCGCGCCGCGCGCGGCGTAGTCCTCGAGCCCCAGGCTCTCCACGTCGCGCTCGTCCGACAGTCGATAGAGGTCGATGTGGAACACGGGCAGCGCGCCGTCGATCTCGTTCACCAGCGTGAACGACGGACTCCGCACGCGCGCGCCCGGCGACAGGGCGTGCACGAGCCCGGACACGAACCGCGTCTTGCCGGCGCCCAGCTCGCCCGATAGCGATACGACATCGCCGGTGCGCAGCGCGGGCGCGAACGCCGCGCCCAGCCGCTCCGTGGCCTCCACCGACGACGTGCGCTTGTCGGCGCTGCCGCTCACACCCGCGGGGCCTTGGGGCGCAGCGTCATGAGGGGCAGCACCATCTCCTCCAGCGACACGCCACCGTGCTGAAACGAGCCCTTGAACTGGCGCTCGAACTCGTGGAACCGCGTCGGGTAAACAAAGTAGAAGTCCTCGCGCGCCAGCACGTAGTTCTTGTTCACGCCGTCATCGGGCAGCAGGTAATCCATGGGCTTCCGAATGATGATCGCCTGCTTGGGATCGGTGTTGAGGTTGATGCCGTACTTGTAGCGCAGGTTGCTCGAGGTGTCGCGATTGCCGTGCACGAGCGCCGCGCGCTTGCCGAGCACCGCGCCGTGGTCGGTCGTGACCACGGTGACGCAGTCCTGATTCGACAATGCCTGGAGTATCTCGTAGAGCGGTGAGTGCGTGAACCACGCCTTCATGACCGAACGGAACGCGGCCTCGTCGGGGGCCAGCTCCTGCAGGATCTCGGACTCGCTCCTGCCATGCGCCAGGATGTCGATGAAGTTGAACACCATCGCCACCAGCGACAGCCCGGAGAACGAGTTGATCTGCCGGCGCGTGGCGTGCGCCTCGTCGACATCGTAGATCTTGAGGTACTTCAGGCCCTTGCTGGGCGTGGCCCCGAGTCGCGCGAGTTGCAGCTCGAGGAATTGCCGCTCGAAGCGGTTGCGTGTGCGTTCGTCGTCTGTGGTCTCCTGCCACATGTCCGGGTGCTGCTTCCACATCTGCGCCGGCAACAGCCCGGAGAAGATGGCGTTGCGTGAATACGGGGTGGCGGTGGGCAGGATCGAGCAGTAGTAGTCCCGCTGCACGTCGAACCACTCCTCCAACAGCGGTTCGAGCGTGAACCACTGGTCCATCCGCATGCAATCGATGATGATGAAGTTGACGCGCTTGCCCGCCTTCAAATGCGGCACCACCGCGTGCTCGACCACGTCGATGGAGAGCAGCGGCCGGTTGGCCTGCTCGCCCTTGGCGGCCGCCTGCACCCAGCGCGGGTAGTGCTCTTCGATCAGCTTCGAGAAATCACTGTTGAGGCTCTTGCGGAAGTCGGCGTGCGCCTGCTGCAGGCCGGCCTCGGGCGC